>JAIERY010000185.1 GCA_019746425.1 Cytophagaceae bacterium | reverse complement strand
AATTTTTGCATGTGTTAAAGAAAATAGAAAATATGAAAAAATTTATACACATGAGCTTGCTTAATCCATAGAAATCGCTGGCACAACCAACGAACCTACCAACCTCGGCGAAAATGGCAAAGATACATTTGGGTTTCTGACTCACTATATGGATTATTTTAACAGATAGCCCGTCTTGCAGGTGTCTCCGCCTGCAAGGGAGAAAAAAAAAGAAGAAACAAGTCACCGCTACCGGCTTCTTATTCCTTCTTCAAAAATTATTTTAGATTAGCCAGGCAAATCCTCAGTTATTATTAATGCCCTATCCGATGCTTCCTGTTTATCGAATAGTTGTTTCCATGACCTCCGCCGGAATATGGATTGTTATTATGATGGTTTACATACACCGAATGAGGAGCCACATATACACCATGTTGCGGAGCAACGTAGAGATTATGTTGGGGTACAACATAAACCGGATGAGGATTTACATATACCGGAGCATGAGGCTCTACATAAACCGGGTGAGGATTCACATTCACATCTACATGAACCTGGGCATTTGCTTTATGAACAAACACTATGAATATTATAAAGCTTAGCATTATGATAGTTTTTTTCATAAATTTTTCACTTGTTTAATTTAATATTATAAAGACAAAAAGCATACCATAAATTATGTGGTCTTTTTATCTTCAGAATATATCCAGAATCAATCTCCATGAGACCCCCGCCGGCCTATGCGCCCTATTGATAATCAGGTTTTCATCAGCAAATATTTTGATTAAAACAGAATATTCACACTTTATTCGTTGCCAGCACCAACCAGGACGTATCGCGCCAGTTTTTTGTTTTTTAATTATCGTTCGCACAAGAGGATTAACTATAAAATAATTATTTAAGCCTTCTAACTTTTCAACCCTCCAACTTTAAAACTTTTAACCCAGTGATGTAAACTGCCTCAAAAACCTCACATCATTTTCCGTAAATAATCTCAGGTCTTTTATTCCGTACTTCAGCATAGTAATTCTTTCTATTCCCATTCCGAATGCGAAGCCTGTATATTTTTTAGAATCTATTTTACAATTCTCCAATACATTCGGATCTACCATACCCGCACCGCCGATTTCCACCCAGCCGCTGTATTTACAGATATTGCATCCCTGCCCTTTGCATATCAGGCAGGTGATATCAATCTCCGCGCTTGGCTCGGTGAATGGGAAGAAAGATGGTCTGAATCTTATCTTGGTGTCCTTACCAAACATCTCTTTCGCAAAATGATAAAGCGTTTGCTTCAGATCCGCGAAGCTTACGTTCTCATCTATATACAATCCTTCTACCTGGTGAAACACACAATGCGCACGCGCAGATATTGCTTCGTTTCTGAAAACTCTTCCCGGCGACAAAGTCCTTATCGGAGGCTTTTGATTTTCCATCACACGTACCTGCACAGAGGATGTATGTGTACGCAAAGCGATATCAGGATTTTTCTCAATGAAAAAAGTGTCCTGCATTTCTCTGGCAGGGTGATTCTCAGGAAAATTAAGTGCGGTAAAATTATGCCAGTCATCTTCTATCTCCGGCCCTTCGGAAAGATTAAATCCCATTCTCTCAAACACTCTCACGATCTTCTCTCTGACTATACTTAAAGGATGTCTTGAACCTAATTCATTGGGCACAGACGGCAGTGTAACATCAATACCTGTATTTACGGAAGACGATTTCTGATTTTCAAAATGCTCATTTAGCTCTTTAAATTTTTCCTCTGCTTTATTCTTGAGCTTATTCAGCTCCTGCCCCATCGCCTTTTTCTCTTCCTGCGCTACCTGCTTCAGTTCTTCAAACAACTCGGTGATCTTTCCTTTACGGCTTACAAAGGACAAACGAAACTGCTCAAGATGTTCCTTGTTATCTACCTTGAACTCTTCAACTTCCTTATAAATCTCTTTTATTTTATCTAGCATAGGCACAAAGATATAAAGCTTATAAGTAAAAAGGGATTTTTATAAATGATTTTTGAAAGGTTGATGCATGCTTAGTTTTCCAAATCTGGGATAATTATTAAATTAGGACTTTATTTTTTTGACATCGTTGAGACAAGTCCTGCTTTTATTTTTATTCATTATTACTTTTTCCTGCCCTCTGATAGCCGGAAAAGAGACCGGATATCCGCGTGCTTCATATTATTCTCATAACTATTATAAAACACAGGCGAGCTTTGCAGGCTTTAACATAAAAATATCACCAGCGATATTCTGGAAAACCATAGGCATAGAATTAGAATTGCCTCTCAGCAAAAGACTTTCCCTGAATACAGGCTTTTTTGGCAAACTTGGTCGTATGGATGGCAAAAAAGCCAATATGAAAATTAAGAGTGAGAGCTTCCTGGAAGATGGAATCAGAGTAGAACTGGCTTGCAAATACTATCTGAAGGGCAGCGCACCTGATGGATTTTACCTGCAAAGCAACGTTGCCTTCAGTCAGATTGTCTATTTCGATGGAACGACCAAACCCTACAGCATAAATGATAACTGGAAAAAATTCAGTAATTTGAATCCTTTGGAAGAGATCAAAAAGCCAAATCCTTTTAGTTTCGGGCTTTCCGGAGGATACCATATCAATATGCTGGGAGATCATATCACAGCCAATTTTATGCTGGGAGTGCAGGGCAATTTCGATTCTGAAGGAAAACCATTTATTTCGGCTTACGTTTTCCCTGCTTTGGGGTATAAATTCTGACATGATGAAAAAATGTATTCTTATTCTGACCCTGTTTACGCTGGCAATTGCCTGCAAAAAAGATTATTCTATTGACCCCAAACTGCTGGGAAAATGGTCGGATTTTAATGTCAGGTATACTTTTAAAGGCGATTATACCTATGCTGTCAATTACCTGAGGGCCGGAGCCGGCCAGGACAGCGTATTGGTAGATAGCGTTTTTGGAACCTATACGCTTGACAGGAAACGTGATAATATCACTTTCAACCAGAAAGGTTATAGAGAAAAATATACCGGCAATATTATTTCACAGGAAAAATATGCCAATACCTGGAATTACTCCTTCGAAACCGACACAATTTTAAAATACAATAGCCATACTACATTGGGGGTTTTATATAAGGAATAAGGTTATACCTGAGAGCCTTGAAACTTAAACCCGCAAAGATTCAATAATAGAATAAGTTCTTTCTAAATAGATTTAAATCCTTGCGGGTTTGAATACTGACCATTCTTATTACCAGGATAAATATTTTATTCAAAATCCCCTAAAATCCTTCATCCTTATAAAAATCCCGTTTTTCTATCCTAAATTTGCCACTCCATGGAACTGGCAAAAGAAACATTGGCTTTGATACAAAAGGAATTCCTGCTGGAATGGAGGCAGAAATATGCCATCAATGGGATTTTGCTTTACCTCGCCTCGACCGTTTTCATTTGTTACCTGAGTTTTGGCAATAGCAAATTATTTGCTTCTACCTGGAATGCGCTGTTCTGGATTATCCTGCTTTTCACTTCCGTGAATGCAGTGGCGAAAAGCTTTATGCAGGAGAGGGCCGCCAGGCATATTTATTATTACTCTGTAGCAAGTCCGCAGGGAATCATACTTTCTAAAATTGTATATAATGCTATTATCATGTCCATACTTGCGTTAATGGGTTTTGGAATGTATTCAGTGGTATTAGGAAATCCTGTACAGGACAAAGAGTTATTTCTGATAAATATTTTGTTAGGTGCCATTGGATTTTCTACCACCTTAACAATGATATCAGGTATTGCCTCCAAAGGGAATAACAGCAGTACTTTAATGGCGATTCTGAGTTTTCCGGTCATTATACCAATGCTGCTGCTTTTGATCAAAATTTCAAAAAATGCCATTGACGGACTTGCATGGTCGGTGAGTTCAAAAGATGTATTAATCCTGGTGTCAATTAACGTAATGCTGGGAGCCTTATCATATTTATTATTTCCTTACCTTTGGCGAAGCTAATTCAATTATGAATGCTGAATGTTGAATAGATTATGAATATTGAATTAAAAAAGAAAAGCGTACTGAACTGGTGGAAGATCCTCGCCATACTGCTTCTTTTTTATACCGTGATAGGCGGATTGCTGATGGAAGTACCCAGAAGAGATATCCTGAATGAAAGTATCCGCAATCTTTACTTCCATGTTCCCATGTGGTTTGGGATGATCATCATGCTTACCATATCTGCCGTGGCCAGCATTGGATACTTGTCAAATTCAAAATCCAGATTTGATATCATCGCCTCAGAGATGGTCAATATGGGAGCCATCTTCGGAATTTTAGGATTAATAACCGGAATGCTGTGGGCCGAATATACATGGGGAAAGTTCTGGAGCGGAGATCCCAAGCAGAAAGCTTCTGTAGCAGGCTTACTGATTTATTTTGGTTACATGGTTTTAAGAGCTTCTTTCTCAGACGATCAGTTAAGAGCAAGGGTAAGCGCCGTGTTCAGCATTCTTGCCTATCCGACATTTATAGTATTGATATTTGTACTACCAAGATTAGTAGATTCGTTACATCCGGGCAACGGTGGCAATCCAGGATTCAATGCATATGATCTGGATGCAAGAATGAGAATGGTATTTTACCCTGCAGTAATCGCCTTCTCATTGCTGGGAGTATGGATCGCCACTTTAAGAATCAGAATAAGAACTATTGATAATTTAGTCATAGATAAAAATTACGAAAAAGAAAATTCAGTCATTCTTGATCATAAAGTAAAATAACATGAAAAGAATATTAACCATTTTTCTGTTCCTGCTTACCTTACCTGTCTTTTCACAAGGGAAAACTCCTGTGGAAACACAAACTGAAATGGCTGATCTGCTGAGATCAAATGGAAAAATTTATGTAGTAGTGGGAACAGTATTGATTGTATTAATCGGGTTACTGATTTATCTTATTTCCATAGACAGGAAAATCAACAAACTCGAAAGTGAAGTAAAGAACAAATGAAAATTTCACACATCATAGCGCTGATCATTATTGCCGTTACCATAGGAATTATTATTTCTACTACCGGTGACGCAAGCAAATATGTTTCTTTCAAAGAAGCATATGAGATGGCTGCAGACGGAGACGATGACAAAGTGCATGTAGTAGGAAAGCTGAAGAAAGACCCACAGGGAAATATCATCGGAATGGAATATGATCCGAAAGCCACAAACTTTTTTTCTTTCATTCTTGTCGACAACAACAACGAAGAAAGAAGAGTAGTTTATCTTAATATCAAACCCCAGGACTTTGAAAAATCAGAACAGGTAGTGATTGTGGGCAGTGTAAAAGAAAATGTTTTTTTAGCGGATGATATTTTAATGAAATGTCCTTCTAAGTACGAGAACCAGGAACCTAAGGCTGCACTATAATGAACTGGGAATTTAAGATCGGTGATGCCGGACATTTATTTGTAATAACAGCTTTCATATCTTCCATCCTTGCTGCTTACGCCTACTGGAAAAACACCACTCTTAGAAAAAAATCAGGAGAGCTTGACGCCAACACCATTTCCTGGAAAAAATTTGCGAGGGTTGCTTTTTACTTTCACGCTGCTTCTGTAATAGGGGTAGTTACTTCTCTTTTCCTTATTATTTATAATCATCGCTACGAATATTATTATGCATGGGATCATTCTTCGAATGATCTCCCGACTCATTATATGATCTCCTGTTTCTGGGAAGGACAGGAAGGAAGTTTCCTGCTGTGGATCTTTTGGCATGTATTGCTTGGATTGGTATTGATCAAAGTAAACAAGACATGGGAAGCTCCTCTTATGACCATATTCTGCCTGGTGCAAGCATTCCTCGCTTCGATGATTATAGGAGTGGTAATCCCGGCAATAGAATTAAAACTGGGAAGCTCTCCCTTTATTCTTTTCAAAGACCAGATGGCAGATCTGCCGGTATTTAAATTAAAACCCAATTATATTCCTGAAGATGGTTCCGGCTTAAATGCTTTGCTGCAGAACTACTGGATGGTCATCCACCCTCCTACACTGTTCCTCGGCTTTGCTTCTACCCTTGTTCCATTTGCTTATTGTATCGCAGGTTTATGGGAAAGAAAATATAAAGAATGGGTAAGACCTGCACTACCATGGGCTTTATTTTCCGCGCTCATATTAGGAACAGGAATATTAATGGGAGGTTACTGGGCATATGAAACATTGAATTTCGGCGGATACTGGAACTGGGATCCGGTAGAAAATGCAGTGTATATTCCATGGCTTGTTTTAGTGGCCAGTATTCATACTATGATCGCTTATAAGAACAGCGGCAATGCATTAACTGCATCTGTTATACTTACAGTGCTTACATTCATTTTAATTCTGTATTCCACCTTTCTTACCCGAAGCGGAATCCTGGGCTCGTCTTCTGTGCATTCTTTCACAGACCTGGGTTTATCCGGACAACTTTTAATTTATCTGCTCGCCTTCTCGGTACTGTCTGTAGTTTTAATGATCATACGATGGAAAGAAATTCCATTCACAGATAAAGAAGCCGGTTTATATTCACGGGAATTCTGGATTTTTATCGGAGTAACTGTATTATGCCTTGCCGCTTTACAAGTATTGGCAACTACTTCAATTCCTGTTTACAATAAAATTTTCGGAACCAACATCGCTCCTCCTGCCAATCAGGAAGAACATTACAGTAATTGGCAGATCTGGTTCGCCATAATAATCGCCATACTTTCAGGAGTAGGTCAGTATTTCTGGTGGCAGAAAATGGATAAGGAAAAAATTAAAAACACCTTAGCCATTCCTTTCATCATTAGCCTGCTCGCCTCGAGTCTTATCATTTACTTCGGCGAGATCAGCAAAGTTTCCTATATAATTCTGCTTACTGCTTCCATATTTTCTGCGACAGCAAACTTTATCATATTCCTGAGCGTTATCAAAGGAAATTATAAACTTTCCGGCGGCAGCATTGCTCATATGGGAATCGCCCTGATGCTGATAGGAATTTTATTTTCGTCCGGATATTCCAAAATAGTTTCTCTGAATCAATCCGGTGTAAGATACTTTGAAGATGTAAAAGAAAGCCAGGACAATGTAAGACTGGAGCGCGGAGAACCTGTAAAAATGGGGACTTTCGCTTTAAAATATCAAGGCGTATATGTAGAAGCTAAAAATTTTCCAGGTTATGTTCCCAAAGAAAAAATCCTGCAGCTTGAAAATCTCACGCAGGCAATTGCCATGGAAAATATTTCACACAAAGGCAAGCTCTACTTTGCAAAAGGAGATACTGTGAATCTGATTCCGGAAAATCATTATTACAGAGTAGAGTTTGAAAATGAAGCCGGAGAAATATTCACCCTTTACCCGAGAGTTCAGATCAATAAGCAAATGGGCTTTGTGGTCTCACCCGACATACAGCGATTTTTAGGAAAAGATCTTTACACACATATTTCTTCTATTCCTAAGCTGGAAGAAGAAAGACAATGGTCGCCGCCTGAAGAACATACCGGGAAAATAAAAGATACAATGTTCTTCAATGATCATATTGTTATACTGGATGGAATTAAAAAAGACACCAGTTTCCCGGGAATACAAAAAGACCAGAAAATTCTGGTAGCGAAAGCGCAATTAAGAGTGTTGGGGAAATATGATACTTACAAAGCGGAACCTTCCATCATCGTTCAGGATAAAGAAAATGTCTGGGGAGTTCCTTATGTAATTGAAGACCTGGGAATGAGAATTGTTTTCTTTTATATCAATCCATCTCCCGATAATCCGGCGGAAGATAAATTTGTCTTTCAGGTAAGCGCATCCGACAGAGACTGGATCATTCTCAAAGCGATAGAAAAACCTATGATCAATGTGCTTTGGATAGGCACCTTGCTTTTAGTCTTAGGTTTATTCATCGCCATTGCGAGAAGATATAGTGAGTTTGTAAAAATGAGGGATAAGGGAGTTGAATAATTCTCAATTTTGAATTTTATTTATCCCTTGCGGGAATTCTCAATTAAATTGTCTTTATATATTCAATATCCTTGATTTTAATTTAAAATTGAGAATTGAGAATTTAAAATTATTTAAGTGTCATATAAAATAACCATCATCGGCTCAGGTAACGTTGCCTGGCACCTATCGCAGGCCCTGGAAGATGCCGGTCATTCCATTCAGGAAGTATATTCGCGTAATATTGATCATGCTAAAAAACTCTGCGCTAAACTGTATGATGCCTTCCCTACCGACGACCTGGATTTTACAGAGAGCGAAGCGGATATTTTTTTAGTAGCCGTATCCGATGATGCGCTGGAATCTGTACTCACTGATTTGAGAATTCCGGATGATGCCATAATCGCCCATACTTCCGGGACCAGGCCTATTGATGTACTTGACCTGTTATTTTTTCATAAAGGAGTTTTTTATCCCCTGCAGACCTTCTCCAAACAAAGAAAAATTTCTTTCGACACCATACCGCTTTGCATTGAAGCATCTAATGACGACACTAAAAAGATTTTAACAAATCTTGCAAAAAGCATCACTAAGCATATTTATTATTTTAATTCCGAAAAAAGAAAGGTGTTGCACGTCGCAGCAGTTTTCGCCTGCAATTTTACCAATCACCTGATGGCTATATCCAAAGAGATATGCGACAACGAGGAAATTAATTTTCAGATCCTCGATCCTTTAATAAGCGAGACGATCAACAAAGCGCTGGATAACGATCCTGCAGAAATGCAAACCGGACCAGCAATACGGCAGGATGTAAAAACCCTGCAGGAACACCTTAGCTACTTAAAAGAAGACCTTGATAAAAAAGAAATTTACCGCATGCTTTCGGAAAGTATTTTAAAAATGGCAAAGGATAGAAATTAGATATTAGACTTTAGATATTAGAAAATGATTTTTACTTTTTAACTTTAATCTTCTCATGCTGGGATTTTCAAATATAAACACTTTCATATTCGACGTCGATGGCGTACTCACCGACGGCAGTGTCCAATCATTTAAAGATGGTGAGCACTCCAGAACATTTTTTATTAAGGACGGATATGCTATTGAGAAAGCTATACAAAACGGATACAATGTCATTATCATATCAGGTGGATTTGAAGAAGGAGTAAAAAACAGGTTAACCTTCCTGGGAATAAGAGATATTTTTCTGGGAGTAAAAGACAAGCTTGAGCTGTATAATAATTACACTAAAGATAAGAACATCAATAAAGATCAGGTACTTTATATGGGCGATGATATTCCCGATTATAAAATGCTAAAGCTGGTAGGACTGCCTACTTGTCCGGCTGATGCAGTACAGGATATTAAAGTCATATGTAAATATATTTCTCCCTTCCCGGGCGGCAGGGGCGCGGTGAGAGATGTGATCGAAAAAGTGATGAGAGCGCAGGGAAAGTGGACGGTTGAGAAATGGTAATATAATTTTAAGTGTTGAATGATGAATTTTAAATTGATTGGAAGTCGGAAGTTAGAGGTTAGAAGCTGGATATATGCGATCCAACTTCTAACCTCTAACTTCTGGCTTCAGCAACTAAGAAAAGCTGCATTTTTATTTTCCTTTCTTTTAATATCGATTACATCCTTCTCCCAGGACACCGTCCAATACCTTTCCGGCTTAGACGATCTCTTTGAAGAGTATCATGTAGAAGGTTCTTTCTCCATGATTCAGCTCGACACAAATACCGTGACACTCTATGATGATTATGAATTCAGGAAATATTATTCTCCTGCCTCTACTTTTAAAATTCTGAATTCATTGATAGCATTAGAGACAAAAGTATTGAAAGATGAAAACACAGTAATCAAATGGGATAGCATTGAAAGATGGGTGCCTGCCTGGAACAAAGATCAGGATATGAAAACAGCTTTTTCCAATTCAACAGTCTGGTTCTACCAGGAGGTTGCACGGCGTGTTGGAGGAAAAAAGATGAAGTATTGGCTTAATAAAGCACAATATGGGAATATGGATACCACCGGAGGCATAGATCATTTCTGGCTTACCGGAGGGCTACGCATTACTCCCGAACAACAACTGAATTTTCTGAAAAAACTATACCTGAACCAGCTCCCTTTCTCTAAAAAAAATATGGAGATCGTGAAAAGAATAATGATCAGGGAGCAGACAGACACTTATACGCTCCGGGGCAAAACCGGCTGGGGATATGAAAACTACCAGGACATAGGCTGGTTCGTAGGATATCTCGAGACCAATGGCAAAGTGTATTTTTTCGCTACATGCCTGCAGAATACCGAGGAGAACAATGAAAATTTCCCCGCTGCCCGTATTGAAATTACCAAACAAATTCTTCGAAGATTAAAATTGTTGCTGTAAAAAAGCTGAAGGCGAAGAGCTAAAAGCTTTAAGCCTTTTGCTTTCAGCTTTTTAAATTCCTAACTTATCTCCCGAATCTATTTTTTTGCTATGGCCAGGAAGTTACATCTTAAATCTTCTCTAAGCGCATTCCTGAAGCTTATCCGCTTTGGTAACCTCGTCATACTTGTTCTTACTCAATATTTCGCAGCCATATTCTTAGCCGGACCAAAAGAAAACTGGAAAAGCATTATCACCGATATCAATCTTTTCCTGATCGTTCTTTCTACCGGCATGATCGCTGCCGCAGGTTATATCATTAATGATTATTATGATATTAAAATTGATATGATCAATAAACCTAAACGCGTAGTAGTAGGAAAATTATTGACGAGAAGAATAGCTATATTCGGCCACACCGTATTAAATTTTACAGGGATCCTTATCGGTTTAATCGTGTCATGGAAAATAGCCGCAGTCAATTTCCTGGCAGCATATTTTTTATGGCTCTATTCCAACTCACTTAAAAGATTGCCATTAGTGGGAAACATTATTGTATCGGCGCTGACATCACTATCCATTCTTATCATTGCCTTATATTATAAAAAAAATGAATTGCTGATTATCAATTTTGCTGTCTTTGCCTTCTTCATTTCATTAATAAGGGAAATCATCAAGGACATGGAGGATGTAAAAGGGGACAGCGCTTTTGGTTGCAGGACACTTCCACTGGTATACGGTATAAGAAAAACCAAAATATTTTTATACATGCTGCTGGTTCTCTTTTTGATAATTCTGCTTTTACTGGGAAAAGATTTCAGAAAAGAAATGGTTTACTATTTCTCTGCCCTCATATTGCTACCTGTGATATTTCTTATTATCAGGCTTACCAAGGCCGACAACAGTAAAGATTTCAGGGTTTTAAGCAGGATATGTAAGTTCATTATGGTGGGAGGTGTAGTAAGCATGGTATTTATTTGATCTTCCCGTATATTTGCTTCTCATTTTACCTTTATCTGCAATGACCAATATTGCTATTTTAGCTTCCGGTTCTGGTTCCAACGCCCAGAAAATAATGGAATATTTTAAATCATCACCTGATATCAGCATCAACGTTTTACTTTCCAATAATAAAAATGCCTATGCACTGGAAAGAGCAAAAAACTTCGGAATACCTACCCGGGTCTTTGACAGAAAAAGCTTTTGTGATTCCGATGAAATAGTCAATGAGCTGACACAATTAAAGACAGACTGGATTATACTGGCAGGTTTTTTATGGCTTATTCCCCAGAACTTAATCAAAGCTTTTCCCGGCCGCATCATCAATATTCACCCGGCCTTACTACCTGCTTACGGAGGAAAAGGAATGTATGGGAAATTTGTTCACGAAGCAGTAGTAGCTGCAGGAGAAAAAGAAACCGGAATTTCAATACATATGGTCAATGAGAAATACGATGAAGGTAAAATCATTTTTCAGGCCAGGTGCTGTGTAGATCCCGGAGATACCGCAGATATGGTAGCCCAAAAAGTACAGACGCTGGAACATGAGCACTTCCCAAGGGTTATTGAAGAGTTTATAAAAAAAACAGGCAATTGGCAGTAGGCAATTGGCAAGAAAACCTGTCCTACTATTTGCGTATTGCCAACTGCCATTTGCCCACTAAAAATATATCCACAATCCGTCCGGTCATTTGCCGGGACTCCTCAAAAATACCTACTTTTACATCCTAATTTTTTAAATCAATGGAACGCAAAAAAATAAAATCTGCCTTAATCTCAGTCTATTACAAAGACCACCTCGATACACTGGTAAAACTGCTGGATAAGCATGGAGTAAAGCTATATTCTACCGGAGGAACGCAGCAGTTTATAGAAGAGCAGGGAGTGAAAGTTTCATCTGTTGAATCTCTGACAGGGTATCCTTCTATACTTGGAGGAAGGGTAAAAACATTGCATCCAAAAATTTTCGGTGGCATACTTTTCAGAAGGGAATTAAAAGAGGATATAGGTCAGATTGCAGAATATGAAATCCCGGAGATAGACCTGGTGATAGTGGATCTTTATCCCTTTGAAGAAACACTGGCTTCAGGAGCTTCCGAGCAGGCGATCATTGAAAAAATTGATATAGGAGGAATTTCCCTGATCAGGGCTGCGGCAAAAAATTTCAATAGTGTTGTCATCATTTCATCCAGAGATCAGTATGGAATACTTGAAAACATTCTCAAAGAGAAAGGTGGCAGTACAGATCTGAGCGACAGAAAAATGTTTGCCGGACTGGCATTCGATACTTCTTCTCACTATGACTCAGCAATATTCAATTACTTCAGAGGAAATGATCCTAATAAATTTAAGCAAAGTATACAGCATTCCCAGACCTTACGCTATGGAGAGAACCCTCACCAGACTGGCGTATTCCATGGTGACTTAGATAAAATGTTTGAGAAGCTGAATGGAAAAGAATTATCTTATAATAATTTACTGGACATAGATGCCGCTGTGGCTTTAATTGATGAATTTAAAGAAACTACCTATGCCATTCTGAAACACAACAATGCCTGTGGAGTAGCCTGCGCAAAAACAGGAAAAGAAGCTTATCTGAAAGCGCTGGAAGCCGATCCGGTTTCAGCATTCGGAGGAGTGATCATCACCAATGCAAAGGTGGACAAAGCTACCGCAGAAGAATTGAATAAATTATTTTTTGAAGTAATCATTGCTCCTGAGTTTGATGCAGACAGTGTGGAATTGCTGAAAACCAAAAAGAACAGGATCATCTTAAAACGAAACCCTGTAAAGCTTTCCAATAA
The DNA here is from genome assembly GCA_019746425.1 of Cytophagaceae bacterium. Lineage (GTDB taxonomy): Bacteria > Bacteroidota > Bacteroidia > Cytophagales > Cytophagaceae > JAIERY01. The sequence goes on along the minus strand of JAIERY010000185.1, from coordinate 28,511 downwards.
GCAGTTCAAAACACTGCTGAATGGAGTAATAGAACAGGACAAAGACCTTAAAACAGAAACTCTCGAAGACCTTAAGACCGTAACCAAATCTGCCCCCACTGAACTGGAAAAAAAAGCGCTCCTGTTTGCGAATAAAATAGTAAAGCACACTAAATCAAACACTATTGTCTTTGCAAAAGAAGGTCAGTTGATATCCAGCGGCGTTGGCCAGACCTCGCGTGTAGATGCCCTGAAGCAGGCCATTGAAAAAGCAAAAAGCTTTGGATTTGACCTTAAAGGAGCCGTAATGGCTTCCGACGCATTCTTCCCCTTTCCCGATTGTGTGGAAATAGCCAACCATGCAGGAATTAAAGCCGTAATACAACCAGGAGGATCTATTAAAGATCAGGATTCCATAGACTACTGTGATAAAAACAATATGTCTATGGTATTCACCGGCATCAGACATTTTAAACATTAAAAATATACTGAGCAAAGACTTGAGATTTCAAACAAATTTGTAAATTTCAGAGTATTTATTGCATCTTATTTTTCATCAACCATTAATCAACCATGGGATTCTTTGATTTTTTCACTAATGACATTGCCATTGACCTGGGAACAGCGAATACTTTGATTATTCATAAGGATAAAATTGTAGTGGATGAGCCTTCCATTATCGCCCTGGACAAAATATCAGGAAAAGTGAAGGCAATAGGCAGGGAAGCAATGCAAATGCACGAAAAGACTCACGAAAATATAAAAACCATCCGCCCGCTGAAAGACGGCGTAATTGCCGATTTCTATGCGGCAGAACATATGATCAGAGGAATGATCAAAATGATCGAGGGAGGAAAGAGATTTTTCAATACTTCCCATAGAATGGTGATCTGCATTCCATCTGGTATCACTGAAGTAGAAAAGAGAGCGGTAAGGGACTCTGCAGAGCATGCAGGGGCAAAAGAAGTATACATGATTCACGAACCTATTGCCGCTGCTATCGGATTAGGAATAGACATAGAGCAGCCTGTCGGGTCAATGATTGTTGACATTGGGGGTGGAACAACTGAAATTGCCGTAATCGCATTATCAGGAATCGTATGTGAGCAGTCTATAAGAGTGGCAGGGGATGTTTTCAATAAAGACATTCTCGATTATATGAGAAGACAGCACAATCTTCTTATCGGCGAAAGAACAGCAGAAAGAGTAAAGATAGAAGTTGGCTCAGCGCTTACAGAATTGGATAATCCTCCCGAAGATTATGAAATCCGCGGAAGAGATCTTATGACAGGGATTCCAAAAGTTATTAAGGTTTCCTATTCAGAAATTGCCTTTGCTTTGGATAAATCAGTTTCCAAAATTGAAGAAGCTGTTTTAAAAGCATTGGAGATCTCACCTCCCGAACTATCTGCCGATATTTATGATAATGGCATACATTTAACAGGAGGAGGAGCGCTATTAAGAGGACTTGATAGAAGACTTGCTATGAAAACAAAATTGCCTATACATGTGGCAGAAGATCCGCTCAGAGCTGTAGTAAGAGGGACCGGAATGGCAATCAAAGATCTCGCGAAATACAAGGCAGTATTAATGACTTAAATTAGAAGTTGGAAGTTAGAGGTTGGAGATTGCTAACCAAATCTAACTTCCAGCATCCAACCTCCAACATTCAATGTATCGGCTATTTGAATTTTTTTACCAGTACAGGGCATTCCTGTTTTTTGTCTTACTCGAGACAGTTTCGATTTGGCTTATAGTATCCAATAATAATTATCAGGGCGCCGCGTTTTTCAACTCATCCAACAGATATGTAGGCAATGTGCTTGAGGTAAAATCAAACGTCCAGAGTTATTTTGAATTAAAGCAAGTCAACAGGGAGCTTGCCTCAGAAAATGCCCGCCTGAGACAGCTTCTTACAGCCGAACAGCAAAAAAAGTATCTGAACATCCCTAATAATTCCGACTTTCTAAGGGTTAACAAATATTATTTCATTCCTGCCAGAGTTATTAATAATTCAACCGGGCATTTCACTAATTATATTACGCTTGATAAAGGGACTCTTGATGGCGTCAAAGAAGGTATGGGAATAATTTCTTCAGAAGGCGTTGTAGGCAGAATAAAAAAATGCTCAGACCATTACAGCACAGCATTCTCTCTTTTACATGACAATCTTACTATTTCAGGAAAACTCAAAAGCAAAACAAAATATATTGAATGTAATGTGAAATGGGACAGAAGAACTCCCCACGAAGCTGCCTTACTGGATATTACAAGGCAACAAAAGATCGCTGTAGGAGATACCGTATTCACATCAGGTTATGACAGCTATTTTCCTGAAGGGATTATGATCGGAAAAGTTAAAGAATTTAAAATGGAAGGTGGCTCCTATTGGAAGGCAAGCCTTGACCTATCGACTGATTTTACTTCTTTATCCTTTGTATACATTATAGGAAACAAACTCGAAGCAGAACAGGATTCACTTCAACATAAAAATGACCCGATCGTAAGATGAGAGGCAGCAACATTATCTATTTGGTTTTATACTTTTTCCTCTTCCTGGGGTTTCAAATCCTTATTTTTAAAAACCTGGCTTTGTTCAATTATGCTTTATGCTTTATTTATATAGGATTTTTGCTTTTGCTGCCCTTTGAGACACCCGCGCTTTTGCTGTTGTTTATTGCCTTTTTGCTGGGCATGACCATCGACATTTTTTATGATACTTTGGGAATTCATGCGGCTGCTTCGGTGTTAATAGCCTACATAAGACCGTATATAATTAATATCCTTACGCCAAAAGGAGGTTACGACAAAGGAACTACAGTGTCCATTCCCTCTCTTGGCTTTCAATGGATGACCATGTATGCCGGAGTAATGATCTTTATACATCATCTGACTCTGTTCATTCTGGAATTATGGGGGGTAAAACTTTTTTTCGAGCTAATTGGAAAATCTCTGGCAAGCGGAATATTTACCTTAATGGTCTTTACGTTATTTCAATATTTATTTCTCGGAAACAAATATTATAAGTGATCATAAATGATTAAAGAGCGCAAATATATTATTCAGGGGATTTTCATCCTTGTTGCTATAATATTTATTGTCCGCCTTTTCCAACTCCAGGTATTAGACTCAGAATACAAACTGCTGGCTCAGCAGAATGCTGCAAGAAAAATTATTGAGTATCCATTCCGCGGGTTGATATATTCCAGAGAAGGAGAGCGCCTGGTCGAAAACAAAACTGTTTTTGACCTGATGATGACTCAAAGGGAAACAGATATCAAAGATACCCTTGAGTTTTGCAATAAATTCGGCATCACTAAGGAAGACTTTATGAAAGTCATAAAAGAAATCAGAAGAGATGCTGCCTATAACCGTCCTACACCATTAATCAAGCAATTATCATTTGTAGAAAATGCCAGGATACAGGAACTACTCCTGGAGTATAAAGGTCTTTTCACACAGCCAAGAACAATCAGATCTTATCCATATGATGTAATGGCTAATGCGCTGGGGTATATCGGCGAGATCAGCAGGTTTCAACTGGAAACTCAAAAAGATCCTTACTATTCTCAGGGAGATTATATCGGAATAAGCGGTCTGGAATCTTATTATGAAAAAATCCTCAGAGGAACAAAAGGGGTAAGATTCATAATGGTCGACAGAAAAGGAGCCCTGAAAGGACGCTTCAAAAACGGAGATTATGATACGCTTCCCGAACCGGGAATGGATCTTTATACCAGCATAGATCTTGAGCTTCAGAAATATGGAGAACAACTAATGGCTTATAAAAAAGGAGGTATTGTTGCCATTGAACCTTCTACAGGAGAAATTCTGGCAATCGTTTCCAGCCCTTCTTATAATCCGAACATGCTTACCGGAAGAAAATTTTCCAAAAATGCCGCTGCCTTACAAAAAGATTCTCTGAAGCCTTTATTCAACAGGCCTCTTATGGCGATGTATCCCCCTGGTTCGATTTTCAAATTGCCTCAGGCATTGATAGCGCTGGATATGGGAGTAATACATAGCAATACATTATTTGCCTGCAATAAGGAGGTTGTAAATTGTCACCCTCACCCTTCCCCGCAGGACGTTAAAGGATCTATACAATTTTCATGCAATCCTTATTACTACCAGGTATTCAGAAAAATTATCAATCAGGATAAAAATCCTAATAAGTTTAAAGATTCTGAAATTGGCTTTGACCAGTGGTATGAACGCATCAGAAGTTTTGGCTTTGGTAAAAAGCTTGGCGTTGATCTTCCAAATGAAAAAGGAGGAATTATACCCAGCAACAAATTTTATGATAAAGTATATGGTGACCTGAGATGGAAATTTTCCACCATCTATTCTTTAGGAATCGGACAGGGAGAGATAGGCATCATTCCTATACAAATGGCAAATCTGGCAGCCATCATAGCCAATCGTGGATATTATTATACACCACACCTGGTAAAAGGAATCGGCCCGGACAAAAGAAAACCCGAAAAATTTCTGGTAAAGCACCATACAATGGTTGACCCCAAACATTATGAAGTGGTGATTGATGGAATGGAACAGGTGGTACTGGCAGGTACTGCAGCATGGAGCCAGATAAAAGGTTTGACCATATGCGGCAAAACAGGCACAGCACAAAACCCGCATGGAGAAGACCACGCGGTATTTATTGCATTTGCTCCAAAAGAGAACCCTAAAATAGCTATTGCTGTTTTCGTAGAGAATGCCGGTTTCGGAGGCACATGGGCAGCGCCTATTGCCAACCTGATGATTGAAAAATATCTCAATGATACTACAAGCATCAGGCCTGATATGGAAAAATATATATTGAATAAACACTTCATAACAGTTAACAGAGACTCTATTCAGTGAGAGAAGAAGATAGCATATACCGGAACGTAGACTGGCTTACCATTATGCTGTATGCTTTACTTGTTACAGCAGGATGGCTGAATATTTATGCTGCCGACTATAATCCGATTGCTTCACAAAGCATTTTCAATTTTGATATCAATGCAGGCAAGCAGCTGGTCTGGATAGCTACTGCTTTGGTACTTATCATAATTCCTGTTTTTATATTGGATTATAAATTCTACTCTGCATTTTCCTATATCATTTATGGTTTGATTATTTTCCTGCTAATCGCTACGATATTTTTCGGAACAGAAGTAAAAGGATCCAAATCCTGGTTTGAGATAGGAACACTGAGATTACAACCAGCTGAATTTTCAAAATTTGCTACTGCCCTGGCGCTCTCCGCATATCTTGGACAGATCAATGTAAAATTTGAGCATTTGAAAACAAAGCTTATTGCCTTGGCAATAATTTGCCTACCGGCAGCGCTTATTCGTCTTCAGAATGAAACAGGTGTAATGCTTGTCTTTGCTGCCTTTATTCTGGTGCTTTTCCGTCAGGGTCTGTCACCCTGGGTCTTGATATTGGGCTTTGTATCAGCTACGCTTTTTGTAGTAACGCTTATACTGCAGGATAAAATTCTCATTATGCAGTCGCTTGCAATTATTGGAGCAATAATAATTGTAACAATGGTTGCATTTTCCCTGCTCAGAAGAAAAAATATAAAAATTAAAAAAATTTTAGTCAGGGCAGGACTCATAGCCGGATTTTGTGTGGCTTGCATGATAGTAGTATTCAGCGTAGACATGGTGTATAATAAGCTTGAACCTCACCAACAGAAAAGGATCATGATACTATTTAATCCTGAATCTGATCCCAAAGGAGCGGGTTATAATATCAAGCAATCCAAAATAGCTATTGGCTCAGGTGAATTTATAGGAAAAGGATATCTCCAGGGTACTCAAACGAAACTAAAATATGTGCCTGAGCAAAGTACTGATTTTATTTTTTGTACCGTAGGAGAAGAACATGGCTGGATTGGATCTTCCATGCTAATACTACTCTATCTTTTTTTTATGATGAGACTTATTTTCCTTGCTGAACGGCAAAGAGATAAATTTGCAAAAACCTATGGTTACTGTGTAGCATGCATCATCTTCATTCATTTTACCATTAACATTGGAATGACTATCGGGATTTTGCCGGTGGTAGGAATTCCCTTACCGTTTTTCAGCTACGGAGGCAGCTCACTATGGTCATTTACAATACTTGTCTTTATATTCTTAAAGCTGGATGCACACCGAAGACAGGTGCTGGGACATTAAGATGGTAACGAAATAATATTTGAGAACAGTGGGTGGTTGGACTTGGCCAATGCGGTTGTTAAACCGGTAATGCTATATATATTGATTATCCTTTCATTTTTGAGATAAAATGACAATGGCTAATCACAATAGTTCCTAAAGGCTTGTTTTGATATTTCTTATCTAGTTTAATTTTTTTTAATTCCTCTATTTGTCCTTCTTCATAACTTTGCTCTGAAATAGAAATATCTAAACTTTCATATATCCTTTTGTAATCATCAATTCTGAGTCTGCTTTGGGGTTGAATACTATTATCTATCCACTTCCATTGTGCGTCTGAATAATGCAGAAAATTATATATATTTATACTTTTATCGAAGTGTGCAAAGTGATCTGTCATATCAATAAAATGCGACATAACTCCCCCCTTTTTACATACTCTTTTAAAATCTTTTATAATAAAGGTTAATATTTCAGGATAAATATGCTCAAATGTATTGTTTGAATTTATCAAATCAATACTTTCATCAGGCAACGATAAATTCCTGGCATCTTCTATCAAATAAATAAGGTTAATACTTTCCAGTATTTGTTCTAAAGATAGGGAATCATATTCTTTCAAAAGCTTGACTAATATTTCAAAATTTTCACTTTTAATTGGTACATATTCTATCAAAAGCCCTCTTTCCTCTGCTTCTACAAATTTCTCTATGGTTTTTTTTATTCTCTCTTTCGAAGTAAGAAAAGATATATCAACTGAATAAGTTTTTTTTACGCCGGAAAGAAAAAAACTAATTGGAACAACAGGGTACCAACCTGTCCCCAATTCCAGACAAGAATTGGGAATGTCGATGTTTGAATATATTGAAAAGCCCTTAAGGTGTTCGCGGGCATGAATTAGTCTGCCATAAAAATATTCATCGGATAAGAATACTCCTTTTGTAATATATTTTTGAAAAAAATAATTAATTCTGCTGCTAAAAGGCAGATATGATATTGTCTTTTGAACAACCGCCTTTAGAATCCATTTTTTCACTTTAGTGATTTATATTGATTTTAATTGTTTGAATAATTTGATCGTTATTAATATAACGAAGAAAATATATTCCATTCGGTAAATTATTAGTGGATATAGTTTCTGAAAATTTGCCTGTTTCAAATTGTTTGGAATGAATGATTGAAATTTCTTTTCCGAATATGTCCAAGAGAATCAGTTTAACATCTGCGTCTTTATTTAATACATGAAAAACAACATTAAGGATTTCATTACTTGGATTAGGGTATGCCGATAAAAATTCTTCGATAGAGGTTGCATCATTATTGTATATTCCTGATCCCATATTCTGAAAATTAAAATTAGGGTTACTTAATTTTCCGCTTCCAAAATATTCGCAAGGGTAATCCCAATAATAATGCTGCATTCTACCATCTACTCCTTTATACAATACACCCATAGAACTAACCAATATTTTACCGGCTACTTTATAGTTTGTGCTTTGTGTCCACCAGCTTGAAACAAGCCCATCATGTGACCATTTATTTATCGAACTATTCCAAAAAAAGTGCTGCATATAACCATCGGCTCCATGAAAGAAAACATCAAGACCATTTGCGCTTAAAACATAATCCCCTATTGGCTTTGCAGCTGCCTGTGTGCTGGCAGGTGTTACCCATGCATCTGTATAATCATGAACCCATGTCGAACCATTCCAATAATAATGCTGCATTCTACCATCTGCCCCTTTATAAAATACACCCGTAGAACTAACCAATATTTTACCGGCTACTTTATAGTTTACGCTTTGTGTCCACCAGCTTGCAACAAGCCCATCATGTGACCATTTATTTATCGAACTATTCCAAAAAAAGTGCTGCATATAACCATCGGCTCCATGAAAGAAAACATCAAGACCATTTGCGCTTAAAACATAATCCCCTATTGGCTTTGCAGCTGCCTGCGTACTGGCAGGCGTTACCCACGCATCTGTATAATCATGAACCCATGTCAAACCATTCCAATAATAATGCTGCATTCTACCATCTGCTCCTTTATAAAACACGCCTGTAGAACTCACTAATATTTTACCGGCTACTTTATAGTTTGCGCTCTGTGTCCACCAGCTTGCAACAAGCCCATCGTGCGACCATTTATTTGTCAAGCTATTCCAAAAAAAATGCTGCATATATCCGTCAGAGCCTTGAAAAAATACATCCAAACCGTTCGCACTTAGAGCATAATCTCCCGTCGGTTTGGCTGCAGCTTGAGTCGTAGAGGGTGTTACCCAAAGATCCGTGTAATCATGTAACCACTTGCCATTTTGAATGCCAAAATTGTTTTGGTAAATAATTTTAAAGCCATAATCTGGCGCGTAGGGTTTTTGATTTAATTCGATAGGTTGAAGGTTGGGAATATTAATGGTGAGGCTTCCATTGTTAGCTATTTGAAAAGTTGTTAAACTTGGTATAATTCCACCATCATCATTTATTCCATCATTATTTATATCATAGTTATATTGTGTGCTATACCATTCAATTCTATATTGCCCGTTGCATCTCAAGTTGCTAATAGTTAGAGTTTTATTAATAAGAGGTGTAATATTATTGGGATAGCTTGAAGTAGCGGCATTATTTAAATATGTACATGGATTAGGAATTTGTCCATTATCTGCAACATGAGGAAGATTATACCAATAATGGTTTTTGTTATGCACCCAACCTATTACTCTATTTTGATTTTTAAGAGCGAAAACCTCAATATTTCTATCATCATTAGTTGTAATATCTGTAACTAAATAGTCTGTATGTATGAGTGTGCCATCGACATCTAGTCCCCAGGAAGGCGGAGCAAAACCATTTATATCAAATGTTGGTGCATCCGGTGGCCTGTTTTGATTTAGGGCAGGGGTATATGAATTATAAACTGAAAGCGCATTGCCTGCAGGTTTAAAAGTATGGTGTGAAGAGTTAAACGTTTCATTTTGCAGGAAGGTATTTAATGGTTTATAGTTCTTAACTACTGAACCGCCCCAGCAACTATTCATAAATTTAACATCTGCTCCAAAGTAAAATGCGGTCGTTGATGAGCCTGAAAATGTACTTGACCATAAAGTATTATGAAAATCCTGTTGTCCCGAAATTTCAGAAACCCAGCAATTGTGGCCACCAAACCCATATTCCGTTATCAAAAATGGTTTATTGAACTTGTTTAGATTATTTTGAGCGAAATAAGTTCGCTGATATTCAACATTTTGATCACCGGAATAAGAATGTCCATTCGTAAAATCCATCGTTGGCAAATAATTTATTCCACTTGATTCACCACTGTGTCCAATAGCAAAAGATACATTTGTTAAATGAGATGGATGCAACGATTTAACAAATGTTGCCATTTCATTACACCATGCTGACATATTGCCTGCGTTGCTTCCCATACCTGCATGATTTATCCAGTCTAATTCATTTATTATTTCGTAATTGGCTAAAGTTGGTGAGTAACCCCATCTCGATTGTATATACCTTAGCTTGTTTTTAAAATGTTTTTTAGCGATGCTATTTGTGAAAAATTCGCCAAAGTTTGTTAAAGGAATATTGATTTTATAAGGATTTCCATTCCAACCATTATCCACAGCACCCGGATCTATAAAACTAGTGCCTAGCTGATCGGGATTCATTACTACAAGATGAATATAAACATTGTTCTGAACCGCTAAATCAAATACAGCATCAAGATCATAAGCTCTGTACTGTCTTGGAGTATAGTTTCCAAGTATATTAGTATTGATGGCGTCTTCTGGCCATTCCAATTCAAAGCTTGTTGGTGACATCCATACTCTTATCAAATTTCCACCGTTTTGAGAAAAATTTGAAATCCATGTCTGATATTTGGGATAAACGTATTGTGAATAGCAAGCATATGGACATGGAGCAGGATCGCAATTATTTGGTGAAGTAACACCACCATAAGACCACATATCTTGTGCTATGCCAAAAAAAGAAGTTCCGTTTGAAAAATTAAAATATCTTTTATTGGAAGCAATAGATACAAAGCCAGGGTTAGAAGAATTGGTACAGGTAAATGTTCTCGCAGATGATATTCCGGTAATAGTGTTATTATTCTCCTTTACCTTTATAATGTACGACCAATTACCTATTTCATTTGGTGAAAATCTTACTCTCCAGGGTTGCGCTGTTACAATCGGATTCCAAAAAGGACTAGTAGATAACCTTTGATAGTCTTGATAATAAAATCCAAAAACGTTGTATTGTTTTCCTGTTGGAGAAATAAATTGCACATCAATGGAAACAATTTCAGGATCATAGGGATTAGTAAAATTTTTTGTCAATGATGCGCCCGCCTCAAATTTCCCATACAAAGGAACATTTGTAGATGTAATATTTGTGATACTTGAAATTGTTCCTTGCGCAAAGATTGTATTAGCTCTTATTGCGAGGACAAATATTAAAGCAATAAAAAATGATTTTGTCATGGCGAATTATGTTCTGAAAGTATTAGATGAAAAAGAAGATAAAAGGGAAGGCTAAGCTAAGTATTTTATCGATAAATTCAAATACTTATTAGACGAATTCCCAAAACATAATTAACCTAAAACCAAACTATGAGAATAATTGAATAATTCAAAAAACGAATAAAGCCCATACTTCGAAGACAGGTTAGGGCATTAATTTAAAAATTTCCTTTCGACTATATCTAAAAACTCCTTCACATCATCTTGCTGAAAATTCCAATTGTATTTACCTGCATAATTTTGCTTAAGAGTATTCAGGGCTTCTTCATAAGTTCCTGTTCCCTCCACATCATTGATAGCATTTTCAAACTCCGTACCCGCTCCTTTGAACAAAGAATTGATGAACAAAAATTTCTGATTTAAGGAAAAACTTCCTTTCAGGTTTTCAATTTTTCTTTTGCCTATCTTATCTGCGAGCGTCTCTGCTTTACCTTGCTTCAGGTAGTCATTCAGCGTTGATTGGTCGATGCCAAATTTTTCATTGAGAATTTTATTCTCCGATTGCTTTCCGAGCTGCTTGACTTCTTCTTTCTCCGGAATATTAACTGATTGCTTTTTTACTGGTTCATTAAATTCAAACTTCAGCAATTCAGCGAAGGAATCTATATGACGCTGCACATCATCGCCAGGCAAGTGATTGTTATAATAAACTTTGTTTAAAAAATTACCCAACTCTTCTTTCCTGAATTCTTCCTTACCTGATGACTTAAATTCATTAATTATAGCTAATACAAAATGTCTGTTTATTTTATAATACTTTTCACTTTCCTGAATTTCCGGTAAATGAATGGCGTCTTTACGGGAAAATTCTCTGGAAAAGAATTCCTGCGGATAAAGCATTAATATCAGAGTATCAGAAATGGATTTTTGAAGCAGAGGAACAAAATGCTCTTTTTTAACAGAAATATTTCGTGAAAGCTTATTTCCTAAAACCGATAATGCTTCTTTTACTTCAGTGATATCGTAGTTGAAATAGGGACTTTTTAAACCGGCCATTTCATCTTTCCACTTATCAAATAAATTTTTGACTACAAATAAATTTACCTGCTCAATTGGAGTCAATTTTAAAATATCGTTCCCCGAGATTCTATTAGTGTCCTTATAAATTTCATTAGAAATTTTTTCTCCTAATACTACTGAATAAGCCTCCAGTTTTTGAATTTCCATATAATTGCATTCTAAATACCTTTGCCCCTTATAAATATGGGATTTTAGTCCAAAAAAAACAATTCAAAACAATAAATTGCTTGTATCTTTGTTATTATCCATTAAGACAAATATCTTCAATTCATGTACTCCAAAATAACGCTTTTTTTTGTAAGTCTTTTCATTATTAATAACGCATTCTCCCAGCAAAATAATATTCCTATAGGAACATGGAGAGTGCACCTGCCTTATAAGGCTATAAGATCGGTTGAAACTGCCGGGAATATTATTTACGCCGCGGCTGAAATCAATGCTTTTACAGTGGATAATACAGACATGAGCATAGATATTCTTTCCAAGATAAATGAACTGAATGATGTTGGTGTAAATGAAGTTAAATACAATTCCGCATTTAACCTTACGGTAATTGGCTATGAAAATGGGAATATAGATATTATTAAAGACAATGAAGTAATTAATCTTAATGATATTGCACGGAAACCTATCGTAGGCAGCAAAAAGATAAATCATATAAATTTCTATGGGGACTATGCATATTTCTCCTGTGATTTCGGAGTTGCTGTTGTAAATCTTAAAAAATATGAAGTTAAGGAAACCTGGCTGAGCCTGGCTCCAGGAGGCTTGCCCAATAAAGTTTTTGCATCAACATGCTCTCCCGACGGAGACAGTATTTTTCTTGCTACAGAGAAGGGGGTAATGTGCGCGAAAAATTCTCCGGCGATAAATTTAATGGACTTCAGCAACTGGTATACTTATGGCGCTGCAAATAATATTTCTACTACTAACATAGTAACAGTGTGTACTTTTAATAATAAAATTTACACAGGTGTTCGCGGAGACAGTATTTATTATTTAACACCTGGAAATTTATGGACAAAATCAAATATTCCCATGGAAACAGAATTAAGATCTTTGAATGTTTCTATGGGCAAATTATTGGTTTGCTCCAACAGCAAAGTCACTGTAGCTCTCAACGAAACAACTTATACCACATATACCAATTATTGGATCTGGGCTCCTGCAGAAGCTGCACTTGATGCTAATGGAAAATTGTGGATAGCAGATTTAGGTTTCGGACTTATTACAGATTATGAAGGATACTTCAATCCATTTCATCAACCCAACGGACCCAATGTGAAAGAGGCATTCAGTCTATATTATTATGATAATAAGATTGTAGCTCCATATGGGGGTTACAATACCAGCTATTCTTTTATGTATCGTCAGGGCATATATAATGTATTTGACAATACTTCCTGGAAAACATATAGCACTACTCAAACCCCGGGATTTCCTTATACACTCGATATCCTGAATGCAGCTTACAATCCAGCCGACAATAAATTATATTTTGCAACACATGGCTTTGGAATATTAGTCGCAAACCCTGACAATACTTATTCTCTTATAGACGATACCATTGCTCCGCTTCGAAGAGCCTTGCCTCAGCCAGGCACATACGTTTTTGTATCTGATGTTGAGGTTGATAAAAATGGAAATCTGTGGGTGGCAAACTATGTTGTTCCATCGCTTACAGAACCATCTCTGCATGTTAAAAGAACAAACGGAACGTGGGCATCCAAAAGTTTTGGATTTGAAGCGGCAAGATATCCGCTTGAAATTATGATAGATGAAAATGATTATAAATGGATAAGGCTTCGCCCGGGTTATGGAGGAGGTATTATTGTTTATAATGATAAAAACAATACTTACAAATACCTTACAGATGTAGAAGGACAGGGGAAACTTCCTCATATTAATGTAAATACTATGGCTGTCGATAAGAATGGCGAAGTTTGGGTAGGCACTGAACAGGGTATTGCTGTCTTTTACAATCCGGAAGACATGTTTACTTCTTCTTCCGTAAATGCTGCCGCTCCTATTTTTGACGGCTTTCCATTGCTTTACAACGAGGCAATCACATGCATCAAAATTGATGGAGGCAATCGTAAATGGATAGGAACCAAAAATGGATTGTGGTTATTCAATGATGATGGCACAGAAGTGATTAATAATTTTACGGTAGACAATAGTCCGATACTTTCAAACAATATCATCGATGTGGAAATAAATGAAATCACAGGAGAAGTATTTATTGCCACTGATAAAGGCATTATATCCTACAGAGGAACTGCCACTGAAGCAAAGACACAACATGGAGAGGTAAAAGTTTTTCCAAATCCAGTGAAACCCGACTTTAACGGTTTGATTGGAATATCTGGCCTGGCAAATGATGCCGTGGTAAAGATCACTGACGTTTATGGAAATTTAGTCTATCAGACTAAAGCTGAAGGTGGAACTGCTGTATGGAATGGGAAAAATTACAATGGGGTAAAAGCTAAAACGGGTGTTTATCTTATTTTCAGCGCATCTGAAGATGGCGTAGAAACCTTTGTTTCAAAAGTGGCAGTAGTAGAATAAATACAATGCTTCAGAAAACCAGAGGAGTCGTATTAAATTATATTAAGTACCGGGAGACTTCTATTATCACAAAAATTTATACGGAAGAATTTGGGTTACGAACTTATATAGTTAATGGGGTACGAAGCAAAAATTCAAAAAACAAAATCGGTCTTTTTCAATCTCTCACGATCCTCGACCTGGTAGTTTATTATAAGGAAAACTCTTCGATTAAAAGAATTTCAGAAATCAAATGTACTTTCCCTTTTAAGTCTATTCCTTTTGAAGTTAAAAAATCTTCCATTGCTTTATTCATTTCAGAAATACTGAATAAAACCTTAAAGGAAGAAACTTCCAATCAGGAATTATTTTACTTTCTCCATAAATCATTAATCTATCTTGATGAAATAAAAGAAGACTTTCAAAACTTTCATTTGCAGTTTTTAATACAACTATCTTCTTTCCTGGGTTTTTTCCCAACCAGCATTAAAGACATATTGGGGGATGAAGCATCGATGTTAAAAGAAGAAGAAAAAGAAATGTTTGAAAAATTACTTCGTGCTGATTATACAGAAACCATAAAACTCAACAATGGCTTACGCAGATTTTTTTTAGCACAATTACTGAGATTTTATAAAAATCATATTGAAAATTTCGGAGAAATAAATTCAGAAAAAATATTAAAGGAAGTACTTTCTTAAAGTCTGGTAAGAAAAAATAACTCATGCCTTAAGGCATGAGTTACAGTTCTGTTGAACCTAGCTTGCCGGTTCTTCTATCAAAGTAATTTTTCTTTCAATTGAATTAAAAGGACCATCTACTAATTTTCCATCTTTATCAATTAATTCAAGTTTAATTATATTTTCTCCCATAGGCAAACCTTCAATAACATATGGTTGCCATTTGTTAATCAGAAATTCATTACCATTTATAGTAGCTCTTACTTTATTCCCATCTGCTGACAATTGATTATTTACAAGGTAAAAATCAAGCAATATCCTTTTAGCAAATTGTCCTTTGTATTCCCCTTTAGGCCTGCTGTAAAACAACATGGGCTTTGAAAGATCGACACTTTTTGCTTTTGCATTGCCCACTGTAAACTGACGAATATCTGCTGCCTCAAAATGTTTTAAACTTTCGTGATAGGATCTTGAAAGAAATGACAAGGCCACATAATGTCCATCCTTTAAATTTAATGTAGTATCCGGCTTGTATACTGCGATATATGGTTCATTATTAAATATAAGATGAATATGTTGTCCATCCTTCGACTCATTACACTGATTGCAGGATGGATTCGGTGTTTTGGAACCACGCAATTTGTAATTTTTCACTTCGTATTTAAAAGATACAGGCTCACCTGATTTCTGTTTGCTGTTTTCTGAAGGTGCGTTTAACTCCAGAACAGCATCGGAAAATTCAGGAGAGCCTTTTAATGGCAACAAACGAATATCACCTTTTACCATCATCCCCATAGTATCTACCGGCATAGGATTAATATCTACCTGCATTTTACCTGCGGCAGTACTGTCTGTAGAAGAAGCTTTCTCTGTGCTGGTATTTCTTTCGCAAGAAGCGAAAAGAAAACCCGCTGTAATCAAAAAAATAAGGTTTTTCATAGGCTTAATTTAATTTTTAGCTGGGGATTTTAAGTATTTTTAAGTTTATTGCATAAATTTATTACCAATAACTTTCATTACCAACAAGTGTTTCCCGGGAAACTGATATAATTTAGAAATATTTAATCAAAGATCGTTCTACCCCGTGATTATTTTTAAGGTAAGCATAACCCCATGAAGAAAGTAAGACACATTATTTTTTTAAAAGATGTCTTATTAATGGCAATCACCGCATTCGGAGGACCACAGGCACACATGACGCTTTTTTTTAATGTGCTGGTAAAAAAACGAAACTATATTTCCCAGGAAGACCTTATTGATCTGAATTCTTTCTGCCAGATACTTCCCGGTCCTGCCTCAACACAAACTTTAACAGCGGTAGGATTTAAAATAGGCGGACCTAAATTAGCTTTCCTTACATTACTGGTCTGGATCATGCCTGCAACACTTATCATGACCGCTGCGGCAATTTCCATTTCATTTATATCACTGGAGTTTACCAAATATATTATTCCGATGGCTGTAGCATTTGTAATGTTTGCCGCTTATAAAATAGGATTAGTTTGTGTAAACAGCAGAACCAGCTATGTACTGTTCATTTTTTCAGCGATTGGGTGTTACTTCGTTGATACACCCGCAGTTTTTCCTCTTATATTAATTTTCAGCGGATTCATCACCTCGTTTAAATACAGAAGACAACCTCTTGAAGAAAAAAAAGAGCCGTTACGGATAGAATGGTCAAATCTGGTTTTATATGCTTCGATTTTTATAGGTGCAGCTTTATTAGGACAAATTACACAATATAAAGGCATACGGCTTTTTGAAAATTTTTTCCGTAACGGAAGTTTATTATTTGGTGGCGGCGAAGCGCTGACTGCAATGTTTTATAAAGAATTTGTCAAATTAAAAGATTACTTAACAGAAGACCAGTTTCTTTCAGGATATGCTTTATTGAAAAGTTTACCAGGCCCTATATTTTCCTTTAGTTCCTATATCGGATCTTTATCTATGAGAGAATATGGCATAGGAGGACAACTTCTGGGCAGCCTTGTAGCCACTGCAGGAATTTTTCTTCCTGGCACTATTATGATATTTTTCGTGATCAGGTTTTGGGACAGACTAAAACAATACAGAGTCGTGAAAGCATCGCTGGAAGGTGTAAATGCTGCAAGCGCTGGTATTGTGACGGCAACTGCTATTCAGCTGCTCGGGACCATGATGCAGCCTATACAAGATGGCTGGCTTAACTATCTAATTATACTTGCTACTTTTTTAACTCTTCTTTTCACAAAAATTCCTCCTCCTTTTATTATCATCGCGGGGATAATAGCTGGAGTTATTTTTTAAATCACGATTTTCTGATTAATTAAATTAAGCAAATATTTGCCGTATCCGCTTTTTAAAAGAGGCTTAGCCAATGCCTCCAGTTGCTGTGAATTAATAAATTTCATTTCATATGCAATCTCTTCAATACATCCCACTTTCAAACCTTGTCTCTCTTCAATCACCTGTACAAAATTCCCGGCCTGCATTAAGGAAGCAAATGTTCCTGTGTCGAGCCATGCAGTTCCCCTATCCAGCACGCCGACTTTTAATTTACCACCCTGCAAATAGGCTTTATTTACATCTGTTATTTCATATTCCCCTCTCGCGCTTGGCTTTAAATTTTTAGCTATCTCTACTACCTGATTATCGTAAAAATATAATCCAGGCACTGCATAATTGGATTTAGGGTTTTTAGGTTTTTCTTCAATAGAAATCACTTTATGATCTTCGCCAAATTCTACCACCCCGTATCGTTCAGGGTCATGAACGTGATAAGCAAAAACCACGCCGCCATCAGGATTATTATTGCTGAAAAATAATTCTTTCAGTCCCGAGCCGTAAAAAATATTATCCCCCAATATCAATGCAACTTTATCTTTTCCGATAAATTTTTCTCCGATCACAAAAGCCTGAGCAAGTCCATTTGGTTCAGGCTGCTCTGCATAGGAAAAGGAGCATCCCAGATAATTCCCATCTCCCAGCAATTTTTTAAAATTTGGCAGATCATGCGGCGTAGAAATAATTAATATTTCTTTAATGCCCGCCATCATCAGACAGGACAGAGGATAATAAATCATTGGCTTATCATACACGGGCATCAATTGTTTGCTGACAGCTAAGGTCAATGGGTGCAAACGTGTGCCGGATCCTCCTGCTAATATGATTCCTTTCATAATATGTAATTTAACTTATTCTTTATTAAAACAAGTTGACAATTGAGAATATGCAGTGACAAACAGTATTGATTATCAATTGTATATTATCAACTATTAATAAACTCTCTGTTATTCTTAAACCACTCATAGGTAAACTTCAATCCGTTTTTTAAGTTTACTGTTGGATTGTATCCAAGATGATTTTTTATTTTTGAAATATCTGCAAGGCTATCGCGAACATCCCCTGCTCTGGCTTGCCTGTATTCCGGTTTAACATCCGACCCTGATAGTTCTTTGATAATTTCAAACATTTGATTTATTGAGGTCCGCTCCCCTACAGCAACATTATAAACTTCATTCAAGTCGTTAAAGTTACCCGCAAAAGCAGCCCTGATATTTGCCTGTACTGCATTTTCTACAAAAGTAAAATCTCTTGTCTGCTCACCATCTCCATCAATTTTTACGGTTTTATTATTTACCAGGCTATTAATGAATAATGGAATAACAGCTGCGTAAGCCCCATTCGGATCCTGCCTGGGACCAAATACATTAAAATACCTAAGGCCAATTGTTTTGATTCCATAGTTTAAAGCAAAGACCCTGGCATACAATTCATTTACAAATTTTGTAACTGCATAAGGAGATAAAGGCATCCCGATCTCCCCTTCCACCTTAGGAAGCTTTTTGCTATCTCCATATGTAGAAGAGGAAGCAGCATAAATAAACTTCTTTGCTTTTTGATCACGTGAAGCAACCAGCATATTTACAAAACCATCAAT
Source organism: Cytophagaceae bacterium (assembly GCA_019746425.1). GTDB lineage: Bacteria > Bacteroidota > Bacteroidia > Cytophagales > Cytophagaceae > JAIERY01. The sequence goes on along the minus strand of JAIERY010000185.1, from coordinate 9,688 downwards.
ATTAACGGCGTTTGTAGTAACAGGATCATTAATGCTTCTTGGAACAGACCCCAGCGCGGCCTGGTGAAAAACAATATTGATATCCTTGCATGCCTGCTGGCAGGTATTTAAATCACGGATATCACCTTCGAGAAATTCAAATGATTTGTTTGTACTGAATGATTCGAGATTTTTTTTGAAGCCTGTAGCAAAATTATCCAGAACCCTCACATTCCCTGCTCCATGATTGAGAAGATATTCGACAATATGAGAACCGATAAATCCTGCTCCCCCGGTAACTAAAAAAGTAAAATTCTTTAAATCTGAATTATGATATTTTTTATCGTACATCGTGTATGAAAAATCTCATTCAATTGAGAAATCCTGAAAATCCATCAATCACTTTTTATAAAAAATAAGCAAAGACTGTTAATTCAAGATCTTCAATTTCTATGAAAAATCCGGTTAAAATTTGGAACTGTATTGCATATCATAATAATTCTGATATGCTCCGGAAGTAACATTTTCCAGCCAGTCTGTATTTGCCAGATACCAGTCGACTGTTTTATCCAGCCCTTCTTCAAATTGAAGAGATGGTGTCCAACCTAATTCATTTTTAATTTTTGTCGCATCAATGGCATAACGGAGATCATGCCCTGCCCTGTCCTTAACAAACGTAATAAGTTTTTCTGACTCTCCCTCTTTTCTACCTAGTTTTTTATCCATAATACGGCATAACAAACGAATAAGGTCAATATTTTTCCATTCATTATGTCCTCCGATATTATAAGTTTCCCCTGTTTTTCCTTTGTGATAAACTACATCAATGGCCCTTGCATGATCAACTACATACAACCAGTCACGGATATTTTCTCCTTTACCGTAAATAGGCAGGGATTTATTATTTCTGATATTATTGATACAAAGCGGAATTAATTTTTCCGGAAAATGATTCGGGCCATAATTATTCGAGCAGTTCGAAATCACTACCGGGATTTTATAAGTGTTGTGATAAGCTCTCACAAACTGGTCTGAACCTGCTTTTGAAGCTGAGTAAGGAGATTGAGGATCATAAGGAGTTGTCTCTGTAAAATATCCTGTTTCGCCCAGAGATCCATATACTTCATCTGTAGAAACATGGTAAAATCTTTTCCCTTCAAAACTATCCTGCCATATTTTCCTCGCTGCATTCAGAAGATTTACCGTACCTACAATATTGGTATAAATAAAATCCATGGGATTAGTAATAGACCTATCCACATGAGACTCTGCGGCAAGATGTATCACACCGTCAAATTGATATTGATTGAATAATTCATAAATGAATTTTGCATCTACAATATCACCTTTGATGAATGTATAATTTTCTTTTTTTTCTATATCCCTTAAATTGGCGAGATTACCTGCATAGGTGAGCTTATCAAGATTGTAAATCTGATAATTTGGATACTTATTTACAAATAACCTCACTACATGGGATCCGATAAAACCTGCACCGCCTGTAATTAATATTCTCTTCATGGCTTAAAATTTATTTTTCCAAGATATTGCTGCCAGTTCCAGGCATCTCTCATAGAATCTTCCAGGGTAAGCTCCGATTTCCATTTTAAAATATTACTGGATTTGGTTACTTCCCCATATATTTTAGGAACATCCCCCGGCCTTCTGTCTCCGAGCCTGTACTTTAATTTTAAACCTGAAATTTTTTCAAAAGTTTTAATTACTTCCAAAACACTGTTCCCTTTCCCGGTTCCCAGGTTAAATATTTCGTTTTTTCCCTTAAAATCAACATTTAAGAAGGCATCCAGGGCCTTTACATGTGCTTTGGCAAGGTCGACTACATGTATATAATCTCTGATGCAGGTTCCATCTTCTGTATCATAATCTTTACCAAATACGGTTAATTCATTTCTTAAACCAGCCGCTGTCTGTGTAATAAAAGGTACCAGGTTATTAGGTACGCCAATTGGAAGTTCACCTATAAGTGAAGTACGATGCGCTCCGATAGGATTAAAATATCTTAAAGATATAGCCTGAAACTCCGGGTATGATGCTACAAAATCCTCTATTAACTCTTCACTGACCCTTTTGGTATTCCCATATGGAGATGCTGGTCTTTTTCTTTCCAGGCTTTCGTTTACAGGCAAACTATCAGGACTGCCATATACAGTGCATGAAGAAGAAAATACCAGTCGCAGCACATTATTTGCCTTCATCACTCTTAGCAATGTTACAAGGCTCTGCAGATTATTGTCATAATATTTAAGAGGATCGGCAACTGACTCCCCTACAGCCTTATTGGCTGCAAAATGGATCACTCCATAAATATTTTTTTCTTTATCAAAAACGTTTTGCAACCCTTTGCTATCTCTGCAATCCACCTTATAGATTTTGACAGGATCTCCTAAAATTTGCTGTATTCCATCTACAATAATCGGGAATGAATTTTCAAAATTATCTACGATCACCGGCTCATATCCTGCCTGTACCAGTTCAACCACTGCATGGGAACCAATAAATCCTGCGCCTCCGGTTACTATTACTTTTTTTATCTCTTTCATATTGGTCACCCGCATTTGTAATTCATCACTAAGTTTTTTATAGACTCCAGTAAGTCATATTATTAATTTTATTCTTATAGAGACCCTTTACATCTATAAATACTGCATTTTTATTTGTTAAGGAAGTAAAATAAGATGGATCAAGATTAACATATTCCTTATGACATACGGTCAGTAATACGGCATCATAATTATTGCCAGGTTCTTTTTTCAAATCAAAACCATATTCCTCATGAAACTCTTCAGAAGATGCATGAGGATCAATAATGTCCACCTGCACGCTGAAAGATTTTAATTCATTAATCACATCCACGACTTTAGAATTTCTTATATCTTCTACATTCTCTTTAAATGTAGCTCCCATCACCAATACTTTAGACTTGGATATATCTTTACCTGCTTTTACCAGAAGCTGTACTGTCTTTTTAGCAATATAAGCACCCATATTATCATTGATCTTTCTACCGCTCAATATCACATCGGGATTATATCCCATTTCTTTGGCTTTATATGTCAGATAATAAGGATCTACTCCTATACAATGACCTCCTACAAGTCCGGGAGAAAATCTTAAAAAATTCCACTTTGTGCCGGCTGCTTCCAGCACTTCATAAGTGTTTATTCCAAGCTTGTCGCATATTATTGACAACTCATTCATCAAAGCAATGTTAAGATCCCTTTGAGTATTTTCAATAATTTTTGCAGCCTCTGCCACCTTTATAGAAGAAGCCTTATGTACTCCGGCCTTCACTACCAATTGATAAACTTTGGAAATCTCCTCAGAAGATTCTGTATCACAACCAGAAACTACTTTAGTTATTTTTGCCAGTGTATGTTCCTTATCTCCCGGATTTATCCTTTCAGGAGAATATCCCACTTTAAAATCTTTCACAAATTTTAAGCCTGACTCTTTTTCCAGAATCGGAATGCAATCTTCTTCTGTACATCCAGGATATACTGTAGATTCAAACACCACATAATCTCCTTTCTTAAGCGCTTTCCCTACCGTATGAGAGGCAGACAATAAAGGTTTCAGATCAGGCATGTTATGTGAATCAATCGGAGTTGGAACCGCTACAATAAAAAAAGTTGCTTTCTTTAAATCTTCCAGCTTGTGAGTGAACTCAATATCGCAGCCTTCAAAATCTTCCTTGCTTAATTCACCGCTGGGATCGATTTTATTTTTCATCATATCAACCCTTTTCGCATTAATGTCAAAGCCAACCACTTTGACTTTTTTCGCAAATTCTAAAGCTATAGGTAATCCGACGTATCCCAGACCGATTACAGCGAGATAATTTTCTTTATTTAAAATTTTATTGTACACGTTGATATGTTTTAAAATAAAAAATTGACCTTGTATTTACTTTATATCCTATAGGATCTGAAGGTAAATAGAAGGTCAAAAATACATATTGCAATGCTGATTAAAAAATCAGTAAAATTCTTTCGGGGTTAAGTCCCTTTCCGGTAAGGACACAAAATATTTATAAGTAATTTTCAAACCTTCCGCCCTGGAAACCTTAGGTTCCCATCCAAGCAATTCTTTGGCCTTTGTAATGTCAGGTTTCCTTTGCTTTGGATCATCCTGAGGCAGAGGTTTAGAAATAATTTTTTGATTTGTACCAGTTAGTTTGATAATTTCTTCTGCAAATTCTTTAATCGTAATCTCTGCAGGATTACCAATATTTACAGGATATGGATAATCGCTCATCAAGAGTCTGTAAATTCCTTCTACCAGATCATCAACGTAGCAGAATGACCTTGTCTGAGAGCCATCTCCGAAGATTGTAAGATCTTCTCCTCTTAAAGCCTGACCTATGAAAGTAGGTAATACCCTGCCATCATTAAGTCTCATTCTCGGTCCATAAGTATTAAATATCCTTACAATACGAGTTTCTAATCCATGAAATCTATGGTAAGCCATAGTCATAGCTTCCTGAAACCTTTTTGCCTCATCATAAACTCCCCTGGGACCAATAGGATTTACGTTGCCCCAGTAGTCTTCATTCTGAGGGTGCACCAAAGGATCACCATATACTTCAGAAGTTGATGCTACCAATATTCTGGCTTTCTTTTCTTTTGCAAGTCCAAGCAGATTATGAGTTCCCAGAGAACCCACCTTCAGGGTTTGAATAGGAATTTTCAGATAATCAATCGGACTGGCCGGAGAAGCAAAATGCAGAATGTAATCGAGATGCCCCGGCACATGCACAAATTTGGAAACATCACAATTATAAAACTCGAAATTCGGCAAATGAAAAAGGTGTTCTATGTTTTTTAATGAACCTGTAATAAGGTTATCCATTGCAATAACATGAAACTCTTCTTTTATAAACCTGTCACAAAGATGAGAGCCGAGAAATCCGGCTCCACCTGTGACTAATACTCTTTTTCTGATATTGTTATTTTTCATAATTAACTCTTCAGATTTCGCTTATTTAAAATTAGCTTTTAACACTTTCCGAAGCTTTAACAGCTTCTCTTCCTATTGACTCATAATGGAAACCAAGTTCCTTCATTTGCTCAGGTTCGAATAAATTTCTTCCGTCAAAAACCACTTTATCATTCATATAGTTTTCGATCTTTTTGAAATCGGGAGATCTGAATTCAGACCACTCAGTCACTACTATCAGTGCATCCGCTCCATGAAGTGCATCATAAGCATTGTCTGCGAATTTAATTTTGTTGCCGACTTTTGCTTCCACATTTTCCATTGCCTCAGGATCATACGCGGTAACAGTTGCTCCTGCTGCCAATAATTCTTCAATTATGTATAGTGCAGGCGCTTCTCTGATATCATCTGTATTAGGCTTGAAAGCAAGCCCCCACATTGCAAAATGTTTTCCTTTCAGATTACCATCAAAATGATTTTTAATTTTAGGCATCAGAATAGTCTTCTGCGCTTCGTTGACAGTCATTACCGCTTTTAATATTTTAAAATCGTAATTGTTTTCCTCAGCTGTTTTTGCAAGCGCTAAAACGTCTTTTGGAAAACAACTTCCGCCATAACCGATTCCCGGAAATAAAAATCTTTTTCCGATTCGATTGTCAGTACCGATACCGATTCTCACTTTATCAATATTTGCTCCAACAATTTCAGAAAGATTTGCCATTTCGTTCATGAAAGAAATTTTCATAGCAAGAAAAGCATTGGCTGCATACTTGGTAAGTTCAGCAGATTTTTCATCCATAAAGATCAAAGGGTTTCCCTGTCTTACAAATGGATTATATAATTTCTCCATCACTTCTTTAGCTCTTTTTGAGCTTGTTCCGATGACCACTCTATCTGGCTTCATGAAATCGTCTACTGCAACTCCTTCTCTTAAAAATTCAGGATTGGAAACCACATCAAAAGGCACAGAGGTTGTCTTGGCAATGGCTTTTCTAACTCTTTCAGCAGTTCCGACCGGTACAGTACTTTTATCTACGATTACCGCGTAATCTTTTAATAATGGCCCTATCTGGGCTGAACAATTTAAAATATAACTTAAATCTGCAGAACCATCTTCACCTGGAGGTGTTGGCAATGCCAGGAATATAATCTCCGCGCCGGTGATCGCTTCTTTAAGATTTGTAGTGAATTTTAATCGTCCTTCGTTAATATTTCTTTCAAAAAGAAGATCAAGACCTGGCTCGAAAATCGGGAGTATACCCTTTTCTAACTGCTGTATCTTCTTTTCATTGATGTCAATGCATGTCACATCATTACCTGTCTCCGCAAAGCAGGTGCCTGTTACCAAGCCAACATATCCTGTTCCAACAACTGCTAATTTCATAGTAGTAAATATTTTTTAAATAAGATCAAAATTATGAATTTTAACGTAATATAACTATTAATTATTCGGCGTGAACCATAAGATTAATTGCAACCTTATCGTTATTTTGCCTTACATTTAGAAAAACATTAAGAGTTTACCAATTGTTTAACCCAAAAGTTTTTTAACAATTTCCATGGAGTTTGAATTCAACGAAAACCAGAAAATGATCGCACAAATGGTGCGTGATTTCGGTGCAAAGCATATAAAACCTTTTGTGATGGAATGGGATGAAAAACAGGAATTTCCTATTCCATTATTCAGGGAACTGGGTAAACACGGATTAATGGGGATTTTAGTACCGGAAGAATACGGCGGCGCAGGCCTGGGGTATTTTGAATATGTCACAGCCCTTGAAGAAATATCTAAAATCTGCGGATCAATTGGCCTGTCTGTTGCAGCACATAATTCTCTTTGCACAGGCCATATTCTTAATTTTGCCAACGAAGAACAAAAGAAAAAATACCTTCCCAAGCTTGCTACCGCAGAATGGATAGGAGCCTGGGCATTGACTGAGCCTAATACAGGTTCAGATGCAGGAAATATGAGAACCACAGCCGTACAGGATGGCGATTATTGGGTAGTGAATGGAGCAAAAAACTTTATCACACATGGCAAATCGTCCAATGTTGCTGTGGTAATTACACGCACACCTACTGATAAGGATCCTAAAAAAAGCACTGCATTCATTATTGAAAAAGGCACTCCCGGCTTTACAGCAGGAAAGAAAGAAAACAAGCTTGGAATGCGTGCCTCAGAAACTACTGAACTGATTTTTGATAATTGCAGGGTACATAAAAGCCAGATTTTAGGCACGCCTGGAGATGGCTTTGTGCAGGCTATGAAAGTATTGGATGGAGGAAGGATATCCATTGCCGCGCTTAGCCTGGGAATTGCGCAGGGGGCTTTTGAAGCTGCACTGGCATATTCTAAGGAAAGACAGCAATTTAACCAACCTATTGCAAGCTTTCAGGGAATTTCCTTTAAGCTGGCAGAACTGGCAACAGAAATTGAAGCTGCCAGACTTTTGATTTATAAAGCCGCTTATTTAAAAAATGAGCATTTACCCGTAACTAAAGAATCCTCCATGGCTAAATATTATGCTTCAGAGATAGCAGTTAAAGCCTCTAATGAAGCTGTTCAGATCTTTGGAGGATATGGCTATACCAAAGATTTCCCGGTAGAGAAATTTTATAGAGATTCAAAGCTCTGCACCATCGGGGAGGGAACCTCAGAAATTCAGAAAATTGTCATTTCCAAGCAGATATTAAAGTAAATAAGCAGTTGACAGTTGGCAAAATTGCCTATTGCCAACTGCCAACTTAATTTTTAAGATTTGCCAAAGAAACTAAAAAATACTATATTTGTAGCCCAAAATCAGAAAAAGAAGGATTATGATCATTATTAATGTAAAAGAAAACGAGTCAATTGACAAAGCGCTGAAAAGATTTAAAAAGAAATTTGAAAGAACCGGCGTATTGAAAGAATTGAGAAACAGAAGCTATTACGAGAAGAAGTCTGTGTCAAGAAGAAACCAGATCATCAGAGCTGCTTACAGACAGAATCTATACGTTCAGGAAAACTACTAATCCTAAGATATTTTTATTATATTAGTACTGTCACCTCCAGGCTGGCAGTACTGATATGGTAGATTCATTTTTAAGATACATAGAATTCGAAAAAAGGTACAGTCGACATACCTTAACATCCTACCAAACCGACCTTTTACAATTCACCAAATATTTAGAAGAAACTTATCAGATCTCTGATCCTGCAGAGGCCAATTATAATTTAATCCGTTCCTGGATTATTACCCTTGTTGAAAATAAAATCACTCCAAAATCCATCAATAGAAAAATTGCCTGCCTGCGCTCTTATTATAAATTCCTGATGAAAAAGGGCAGTATTAAAAAAGATCCGACCCTTAAAATAAAGGCCCCCAAAGTCAAAAAATCTTTACCCACTTTTGTGGAAGAAGAAAACTTATCAAAGCTACTGGATCAGCTGGAATTTTCGGATGATTTTAAAGGCCTGAGAGATAAGCTGGTGTTAGAGCTTTTATATGGAACAGGAGTTCGTTTATCAGAATTAATAGAATTAAAAGAATCGGATGTCAACCGATATGAAAAAACGATTAAGGTTTTAGGAAAAGGAAACAAAGAAAGAATTATCCCCATAAATAAAACATTATTTGACCTCATAGATATATATAAAGAGAAGAAGAAAGAAAAATCAGCGAGTGAAAATTTGCTGATAACCGATGCGGGAGAAAAAACGTATCCTATGTTTGTTTACAGAATAGTAAAACAATATCTTAAAATGGTAACTACTGTAGAAAAGAAAAGCCCTCATGTTTTAAGACATTCTTTTGCGACTCATTTGCTCAATAAAGGAGCGGATCTTAATGCCATAAAGGATCTTCTGGGGCACTCAAGCCTTGCCGCAACGCAGGTCTATACACATAACTCAATAGAAAAGTTAAAAGAAATATTTAACCAGGCTCATCCAAAATCAGGAAAGCAATAGCAATAATAATCATTAAATTCAACGCTTATGAAACTTCAGATTCAATCCATCCACTTCGATGCAGACAAAAAGCTTTTAGACTTCATCCAGAAAAAACTAGATAAGCTGGAGACGTTCCATGACCGTATTACCGGAGGTGATGTTTATCTAAGACTTGAAAAAGAAGAAGTAAATAATAAATCTGTACAGATTAAAATATTTATTCCAGGAACTTCTATTATTGTAAAGGAGCAGAAAAGCACCTTTGAGGAAGCAGTAGATGTGGCCAGCGAAACGTTGAAAAGACAACTGAAAAAACAAAAGGAGAAGCTGACCGAACGATAATGATCTTCCTAAATCAAAAAGCCCCGTCGTTGGGGCTTTTTGATTTAGGAATGAAAAATTAATCAATTGCTCTGCATAATGAGAAGCTTTTGTTTTGATCAAAATTTAATTCTTATAATTTTGATCAAGCTATGGAAAAACCTGAAATCATTCTGGATCTTCTGAAAGATGGAGGAAGATACAATATTACTATTATTGTCCCGCAAGATAAGGAACTGATTGGCATTATTAGAAACAAGCTAAGAGCGCGCTGGAGTATTAGCCGTAAATTTTGGCACCTCCCCTATAGTAAGGAAAATTCCCATCTCATCAAAAGCGCATTTGAAGGAAAAGCAATGTTTAATGCTGAAGCGTTAAAATTAAAAGTCGCCATTCTAAAAAAGACCGCTGAAAGAGAAAGTCTGAAACTAAACTACCTTCGGCTGAAGCCGAAGGGTTTGGTATGGGCTGAAAGCCCACTAAAGTTATTCCGAAATCTTG
>JAIERY010000235.1 GCA_019746425.1 Cytophagaceae bacterium | reverse complement strand
ATGGTACTGCCGTTTCTTTATTTTTGTCACAGCTCATCATGCCCATGCTTAAAATTAAAACGCTGATAAAAGGTTTAATGTTGATTTTCATATTCTTATTTTAAAAATGTTATTAATTGATTTTTTCAGACGTCTTGAAGCAAAGACAAAGGGGAAATAAAAAGGGTTGCCTGATGAAATTGGTCATTAGTAATTAGTCATTGGAATACTTCATTTGCTTCATTTTGTATATATTCTTTTTAAAACGGCTATTTATTAATGACCAATGACTAATGACTTTTTAGAATAATGACTATTTTTTTATATTTGTTGATTATACCCAGTTAAGCCGATGAAAACCCTTCTAGCTATTCTTTTATTAATTATTACCAGCTCTCATGCTTTCTCACAGACTGATAAAGAAAAAGCGCATCAGCTTTGCCTGAAAGGCATTGAGGAAATGGACAAAGGGGAGATAGAAAATGCGATCGGGTTTTTTGAACAGGCAAGCAAGCTGGATCCCGAAAATTTTTTCTACCCCTATGAAATTGCCCATTCTCATTACCTGACACATCAGTATAAAAAAACCATTCAGCTTATTGAGCCATTGCTGCAGCACAAAGAGGTAACAGACCTTGGCTATCATCTTTTAGGAAGCAGTTATGAAAATTCAAAAAATACCGATAAGGCTATTCAGACTTATCAGGCGGGACTGGAAAAATTTCCAAACTCAGGAATTTTGTATGGTGATTTAGGAAATCTGTTCATGAAAGGAAGAAACTATAAAGAAGCTTTATCTTACTTCGAAAAAGGAATACAGGCTGAGCCTGAATACTCCGAAAATTATTACTGGGCCTCGAAATTACACTCCAGCATGGAAGATAAATTATGGGGAATCGTTTTTGCTGAGTTGTACATAAACATGGAAGGTGTAACAGATAAGTCGCATGAGCTGGGCAGAATGGTCTATGATGTATATCAGAAAGGAATTGTGGTTTCAGAAAGCGGAAAGGTTACGGTCGAACTGGCAGATGCAGATACTACACACAAAAACTTTGAACATGATTTTGAAAGAATCTCACAATGGGCTGCAGACTCGGTAAGAAAGCCTATGACCATTGCCACTATTTATAATGTAAGAAAAATATTTCTGACAAAGTGGATAGAAAATGGCGACAATAACAGATACCCCAACACTTTATTTGACTGGCATCAGCAATTATATTTCCGCGGATATTTTGAAGCATACCACTACTGGCTTTTTAAAGAAGGAAACCCGGAAGAGTTTGAAAAATGGAAGTCAAGGAATGAAGAACTCTACAATGAGTTTGTAACCTGGATTGATCTTAATTTTTTAATGCCTAGCAGGGAAAATTATTTTGTACCGTCGCAGTATAATTGATCGCTGATTTGTGATTGAGTGATTACTCTGATTTAACTTCATGAGATGTTTTCTTTTTTTGTATTGCATTTCTCTATTTCTGATTTCCTGCGAAAACAAAATAGAGGGAAAGAAAAGCCGCGAAGAGCGCATCCATGAGTACTTGTACCTGATGAATCTAACAAATATTCAACCATCCCGCGTTCCACATTAGATTCTATTTTAAATGCACCACCTAAAATAACGGCCCTTCCTGTGCTGCACGTTGATTCAATTAAAATTAATAATAGCATTTCTTTCTGGGATAATTTAAATCATATTGAAAAAATATTAGGGAAACCCGATTCAGTTATTCGGGAACCCTTTGACTGTGGAAGCTTGCATGACTCCATTGGTGTTTTCTATGATTCACTGAATATGTATTATTTCAAAGGTGCCTGCTTTGCGACACTTAAAAATAAAACACATATTTTCTCTATTGACTTCACAAAAAGTAATATTATGCTTAACAGTCAGCATATTACTTTGGATAAAATGACCAGACTACGCCGGATGAAAAAATTCCCGGCAGCATATGGAACACTCAATGAAGTTGTTGATAAAAACACAGGAAAAACTTATCAATTTATTTATCTTTTTACTGATGAAAATTCCGGCGACAGATGGCTGGTGAAATTTGAAGAGGAGAAATTAATAAGTATGCGCTATATGATCGATTGTTAGATGAGAATTCCCAACAGACAGAATACGTTAATGTCATATCAACTCTCACCGTCATCCCTGCGAAGGCAGGGATCTCGTCCTTTTGTACGTAGTTAATTATTTAATAAACTGAGTACATCAAATAATAAACTGAGTACGTCAAAATAAGATTTCCTAAAGGTTAATGTCCGCTTTACCTAGAGATTCCTGCCTTCGCAGGAATGACGCAAAGAGTAAGCTATGCGGCTTAATAATTTTCGTCACTATAAGATAAAACTACTTCGACACTTTTGACGCCAGCGTCAGCAAAAACAGGCCGTCTGCTAATCCGGTAATGGTCGTTTCCATGCATTGAAAATCAGTATTGTTATCATAAAATACGACATCGCTGGTGTTGAACTTATGGTAGGGATCTGTTTCGCTGATTTTAAAATACTGCATCAGGTTTTTATGGGTTTCATTGTCGCCGGAACCTTCGGCAATAGCGCCTGCAGGATATAAATCGGGTTGCAGCGCATATACCTGCGAATAAATATTTCTTACACTTGGATTTATTTCCTTCAGCGCTATCATAGAAACTCCCCAGTTATTCTTTCCAAAAGTATAATCAATTACATCGTATATCATTTCATTGTATTTCATTTCCTGAGTGTATTGCATATGAAGCAGCGAGGCATTGGACACAGAGAAAAAAGAATATAAAGTCGCCCAGGTGTATTTATGAGGGACACCCCAGATATTATTTTCTTCCCGCGCTATTGCCTGAAATGAATTCAGATCATATTCCATATAGGTCAGCACAGCATTATTATAAGGACATAGTCTGGCATGAGCGAACATATTTACAGATGGCCATGCTGCCCAACCGGCACCCTGAGCTTTCTCTGCGTAGTCACTGGCTCTTTTGAGATAGCTTTTATCATTGGTAAGATTGTATAGCTCTACTGATGCCAACTGCATGTTGTCGTTTTTGGAATTGTCGCCATAAAAAGCAAAATCTTTTTCATACCATGCAGCATTTATATCTTTATCATTGCTTAAGGCCAGACGGTAAATCTTTTTAGCCATCTCTTCATATTTTTTTGCTTCTTCCTTTTTCCCGATACTATTAAATATCTTTGCCCCAAGCGCAAGCGCTGCTGCCGTATATCCCATCTGTGTCGGAGACATAGCAGAGTAACATTCCCTGTTGCCATTCAAAATATCTTTTTCAGGAAGCCTTAGTCCCTGGTGATGATCTTCAATACCTCCTGCCTGAATAATAAACTCTGTGGTATCGGGCATGCATTTTACCAGGTAATCCAATCCCCATTTTGCTTCATCGAGGATATCTATGAGATCTGTCCTGCTGTATTCTTTCTTATTAAAAATTTCAGGATAAGCTTCGTAGGATCTCAATACAAAATAAGTGGTATAAGCGGTGGTCAGCGTAAATTTTATATAATCTCCCGCATCGTGCCACCCGCCCAGCATGTTCACCGATTTGTTAGCCGGATCAAAGCTCCAGCTTTTATTATCATTGTCTTTTCTCCTATGAATGCTGCATGTCTTATCTCCGCTATGACAAGGTTTGTGATCTACGCACTGATCTGTTCCGCACCGCTGGGAACGAAGGTATCTTAAGATATCATCGGTATATTCCGCATAAGGCTGCTTTGCGATTTTAATATTAAAAGTATCTGTATTGTCTATTTCAAAAGTATATATGCCTTCTTTACTAAGTGAACTGAAATCAATTTCATGATTGAAAAATTTAGGAGTATGGATTCCGGCTGAAGCTATTGACTTTGGTACGGTCCCCGATAAAACCACTGCGGCATTTTTATCTTTAATTCTCCAGGGAGTATTAATGCAGTTGTTGTCTGACATGATGATCAATGTCTTTTTTCTCTGCGGATTATAGCCTGCGAGATTATACCTGACATAGCGGCCTGCAAAAGATGAGTGAATGAAAAAAAAAGAGATAATTAAAAAAAGAGCATTAAACCTTTTCATAGTTTTTATTCCTGTATGAATCAACTTGTTTGACAAAACCCTCACAATCGAGAGGACTAAGAAGTAATTTTGCTCCTTTCTTAGAAGAGACCAATACAAAATATCCTGTTGTCTTCGCTCCCTGGTTTACAACATTGGTGTGATTACCCATGGTCGTTTTTTCAAATATTACCGGAACGGTGCAATAGGAAGTAAACTTACCCAGTTCTCTTTGTGCTGAAAATGCCGCCACCATATCGAGGCTGTTTCTTGTTTTCAATTCTTCTTCCTGGAACTTCACCAGTTGCTTCATGGCCTCTCCTTCATCCAGGATTTTTATCTCTTCAATATTTTTCATTTTAATGGTTCTGCGCTGAGATCCTCTTTTTAGTAATAAATGATCGGGATAAATGCTGTAATACGAATGATAAGTGAGATTCTGGGACCAGGTGATTAAAAGCATGAATGCAGCAAAACCAATCACCATAAATGATGCATAAATTTTATCTCCTTCCACGAAAAAAAGAGATGCTATTCCTAAAAGAAGAAAAACAATGAAAGAAATATAAAAAATTCTTACATTTTTGTAGGAAGTCCGAAGATGAAATCTGACTTCTCTTTCCGTAGCATGGTCTGACTGTTGCATAAGGAAAAAATTTAAGGTGAAACGATAAATCCCGGCAACACGTTTACCCAATATAATGATTATTATTCTTAAATGAAACTTATTGAATGCCTATGAAATGCATTAAATGCGGATCTGAAATACCTGAACTGAGATTGAAAGCCCTGCCTCATGCAAAAACATGTGTGCATTGTTCCGAAACCTCAAGAGTCGCAGGATTTCCTATAGTTTCAGGAAAGACAACTTATTCCGAATTACAATTGGTCAAGCAGGAAACAGCGGAAGAGCTGTATGAAAAACAAAACCGCAAAGGAGGCATCGCTGAAGGAGTAAAATTCAAATCACAAAAACCTCCCAAACTCAGCAATCTTGAGTAAGCACCAAAATTCAAATCACTAATTCCAATATTGATTTTTGGAATTTGAATATTGGGATTTGTTATTTGTAATTTCCCCTTTAATATTTCAAAGCAAAAACTTCTTCTTTCCGGGTTTCTGCCAAAGGCTGCAGGTGATAATAGGTTTTACTCTCGTGCCTGAAGTAGTTCAGCATTCTTTTTACTGAATAATTTTCCCTGCCTTGATACTCCTCGAATAGAAAGGGATTCAGCTTTTTCATTCCCAATAAATAAAAATTTCCATTGGTTTGACTGCCTAACACAAAATCATGTCTTCTTAATTTGACAAAAGCTTCTTCAATTATTTCCGTTGTAAGGCCCATGCATCTGAAATTTATCAGAACAATATTATCGTACTCTTTTAAAAACCCTTTAAGAAATCCATTGAACATTTTTTCTCCCGCATCAGAGCCCAGCTGCATATACTTTTTATACCTTTCATTATTCCAAAGATCATTTAAAGGAATATGAGAGTCGTGGAAAAGAAATTTGTCTACATTAATATTCTTTGTTGCGGAATATATATGCTTCAGCTGCTCTACAAAAAATTCATTTCCATTTTCATAGTTCCAATTATTTTTTTCTTTGGCAGACGGATTCTGGGCAAATATTAAAAGCAGTTCTTTCATAGCTGTGAGGTTTATAGGTTGTAAAATCGGGATGCTTTAAATAATAAACCGGGAGGAAATAAAATTGTTTTATTAGAGGAAAAAATTATACTTGACTAAGAACGGGGGCAGAACTAATTTTTCACAAATACGGTTAAAAACTTAAGATATGGAGGGTATAAAAAGTATGAAAAAGCTGTTTAATTCTTTCTGGGTGCTGTTTTTTCCACTATTTGTCACGTCCTGTGTTACTTCTTATAAGCAGGTCGAAGTGCAGGAAGTACAAAACGTAAAATTACTGAATATGACAGACAGCACGGCTGACCTTGAAGTAACCATGAAGATTACTAATCCAAACAAATATGATATCAAAGTCAAAGATTACGACCTGGAGGCTTTTATTAATAAAAAGCCGGTAGGCAAAGTAAAGCTGGCTGATAACGTAAAAATGAAAAGAAAATCAGAAGATACTTATGTGATGATTCTGAATGCTGATATGACACGGGTAAATAAGCTTCTTCCTACGATGGCGTTTACAGATAAAGCTCTGATCGGATTAAAAGGAAATCTGAAAGTGAGAGCCAGGGGTATCAACAAAAAAATTGATATAGATTTAACGGAGAAAGTCTCGATTAAAGAATTTAAAAATGCCAGCTGGGCAAAAGAAAACGGAGACATTAATATGACGCCTCAATAAAAAGAAATTATTCTTAGCTCATGCCTTAAGGTATGAGCTATTATTTTGATTTGATTACTTTTATTATCTCCGAACTTTCATCGGTAATTATCTGTAAGAAATAAACGCCATCGGAAAAATCTTTCCCTAATCTTATTTCTTCATTGGTAGAATGCTCCCCCGGCTCATGTACCATTACTCCTGTCACAGAAGTAATCTTAACTGTAATTTTATTTTTTTGCGAAGATCTTACGATCAGCGAAACTTCATCCTGGAAAGGATTAGGATAAATTTCAATCACAGATCCTTCGGAAGAAACTATCATAATATTGCTGAAAGACGATTTGTAGTCAGAATCTATCTGCTTCAGCATATAATAATTCCTTCCAGAAATATTATAGTCCACAAAATAATAGGTCTGTGCATTGGCGCTATTGCCCGCACCATTTACTATGCCAATAGAATCAAAATTTACTCCATCTTCTGACTTCATTATTACAAAATATTTATTATTGTTTTCTATAGCTGTTGCCCAGCTAAGTGCCGCATTTCCATTTTGATTCTCTCCTCTGAAATAAAGAAATTCTACTGGCAAAGGCGGACTGCAGCCAATTACATTTTGTGATGAAATATTTGGGATCCCATACACGGAGGCATAACCGGTATTTACAATAAAATTATTACATGTATTTACGGCAGCCTGGAATGTTCTTGTTAAAACTGTTCCTGCTAAAATCGGACCCGCAACAATTGGCCAGGTGATTGTCCCGGCAGAAAAAGCACCTCCATTTGAAATGGCAGTAGGTGTACTTAATTGAGTTGAAACAGGATCTGTAATTATAAGATCAAAAGAAGAATCGAAATGTGTTTTATAAGAAGTAATTTTCTGCTGTATCCATTGAGAAAAAATTCCGGCATAGCCTGGATTCAAATTGGTAATCCCTGAGATCACTTTCAAGGGAGCACCGCTTAATGTATTTACCCAAAAATATAATTTGTCATCCACCAGTTCTGCTCTTACTGTAATCGGGTCCGGACTGCCGCCATAAGAAATATTATTTTGAGTGAATATGGAAGTAGTGTTATTGAACAATTCAAGATTCATGGTATTGTTGCCCATCGGGTTTGGCGTGATCACCAATCTAAGACCTGTGAACCCTGCCTGCCCTGGTGTTCCTGCCGTGTAACGGAATATAAGAGAGATCGGACTTGAGTTGCTAAGATCAAAAGTAGTCTCTATATATCCATTTTTGCCATGTGATTTTCTGTGGCCAAAAGAATATCCATTTGCTCCCTGAGGATAACCCGGGTTATTGTTAGGATCAAGATCAATATATGGCTTGGTCATGTCAGGCATCGTCACCCCTGTTCCCATCACCTGCCAGTCGGAAGCTGTATTGGTTGTCCATTGTGCCGTCGAGCCGTCAGTATTGGTGAATGTAAGCGTATAAGTAATTACATCGCCTACAGTAGCAGTCGTTCTGTTTGCTGTTTTATCCAAAGAGGTTTCTGCCGGCGCTGTTGGGGGAACAGGATTACAGCTGATTCTTAAATTAACTCTTGAAGAATCCGGAGAATCTGTTTGAGATTTGATATAACCGATATTAGGAAAAACAATATCCGCACTTGGGCATGGAGGATTATTGGCGATGGCACGATATGCAAGGTTTCCTTTTTCTCCCACGAGGAACACCGGAATTGTCCATTTTACTATTCCGGCATAAGGAGCCGCAGCCGGTGCAGCAGTATATGTTGCAGTAATTCCTAACGCATTATCATCCGTAAAACCATTCCAGGTGAGATAATCGGGAATAGTATCTATCACTTCGACATTGTATGCTTCTCTTCCCGGAAGCGGTCCATTGCCCGCTATTCTTCTCCAGGTATAACCGTCAAATTCTTCTACTAATAACCTATTGTAATTGGGAACATTGGGATCACATACATCTTTGCTATAATTATTTACCGGCACATTCAGGTTGGCTGGGTTTGCCCAACTGTTTGTAATCGGAGACAATCTCTTCGATTGGCCATCCACCATACCGATGTCTACTGCATTACTATAAGACCAGTCATCTGTTAATCGCGCTGCCAGGCTTGACGGAGGGGTTGATTCCATTTTGGTACGAATAAATCCTGGACCAAGCACCCCTTTATGTATAAGATACATGTTGTCGAGCTTATCGTAAATATGAGTAGTGGGAGCAGTAAGCACATTGGCAAACCTTAGCATGATACGCTGGTTCCAGCTTCCATTCGCATCGCTTCCCCACGGCACTGCCTGATAGGAAAATGTAATTCTTTCATTGGCAGGGAGAGTAGCCGGATTATAAAAATATTTATCAAGATCCATTTGGTTGTCTACAGAGAATGACCACCCGGTAGGGTTAGTTGCTGCATTGTATAAGCCAACTGCAGCTGCATCATTCATATAATAAGACACTCTGTAATTATGCATATTGATATATGCTTCAGGCGCTGAATGCCAGAATCTGTAGAACTGGTAAAAAGTATTAGACATTAAATAATAATTTCCGTAAGAAACCACTACTCTGTCTCTTCCACCATTAAGCCAGAGATTGGATCCGGTTAAATTTTCAAACTCTAAATTAAAGTTTACAATATCGCCGGGATTCATCACCGGCCTGTCAGCCGTTTTCACAATATTTAAATTTCTCGCGGTGAGGAGATCGACGCAATTCCTCTCCATGGTATAGGTGGCATTGTTGGGATATTCATTGCTTGTCCATGGATCGGAGTTTGTTGCTGTAATTGTGCTCGTTAAGCAAACTCTGCTGCTGGCAGGCGAAGGTTTCACCCTAACAGCAAACTGCACTGTGCCTTGCGTAGGCGGAATACCCGTAGCTGATTGAAAGCCGGGGACATTTCCAATATTCCAAATAATATTTCCTCCGCTCAAAGAGCCTCCGTTGGTAGCAGATACAAAATTGTAATCGGCGCTCAAGGGAGTAGTGATTACTACACCTGTGGCATTCACTGACCCATAATTTCTATAGCTCACAGTATAAGTAATCAGATCATTGGGATAAGCATACGTTTTATCAACTGCCATATATACTTTCATATTCGCGGCCGGCATCATGCTGGTAGGAGGATGAAGATTTCCGGATGCTGTTAACATCCCGAGCAATCTGAACCAGTCGTGAAAATATTTTGGAGTATCTTTTATATAGCGGTCATCATCAGGTGCAGTCTTTGGTAAAGCAGGATTAGCACCATCCCACAAAATTTCTGACTGTCTGTAAATTTCCGCGATGAGGTCAAGATCTCCCGATGCAACGGCAGCAGGTGCCCCTGTTCCTACATTATAATTTGTTCTGTAGTTGTCTGTACCCTGAGCTCCTGTTACTGTATGATGCTGTTTGATATTCACTACTCCTTTAAAATCCGGACAACTTGGATCGGGCGATGCCCCCATCTTCTGGCAGTTGGCTGAAGTGATTGGGCTTGGAAGTGTGCGTGGATATTTTAAAAAATCCGCATGCCGCAATCCCATATCTCTTTCATAGGTATTTCCTCCGGCAACTACCTGATGGCTTACCGGATCCCACTTAGTAGTTGGGTTCCCGTGCCATACATAATTAAGAATCGTTCTCCATGCTGCTCTGAAATCTTCACCGCCAGCACCACTCGGATGCGCACCAAATGTTGTGACCGAACCATCATTGTTAACCGTGCAGCTTCCTGAACTGGCTATATATCCTTTAGCATACATTTGCCCAATGAGCCAATCCGATGAAGCTTCGCCACGGAGGAACTGATTGATCTGCCATGGCGTACCTCCATTGGCCGTTAAAAATTTTGCAAACTGATTGAAATAGGCAGGACCAATATAATCAGTGTATAAACCAGAAATATTATATGCTTCAGGTTTTGGCCTCGCCCATACGTAAGCGGTATTGGCAAGCGTATATCTCCATCCAGTAGTTTCATCCCATGTATTTCCATTTTTGCAATACCCGTCTACTCCTATATCACCCGACATATGTCCGGTGTATGCACCGCTCAGATTATTTAACTGAAATGTATCTACCAGGGCTTTGATCATATTCAAAGCTTCTGTCTTATAACTGATTGGGGTTCCGCAAGCATCATTGATACCCATATTATCTCCCCACTGATACCAGGCAAGAAGTAAACCCATCGCAATATCATAATCACCGTCAGTAGCAGAATCATTGTCTCCATTATTTACCGGAGTAGTCTCTGTATTTTTCCAGCCGGGAAGATTAGGTCCATATCTATAACCAGGTCTTAAATTATTACATGGGCCATAGTATTGTCTTATTTTGCTCAGCCTGTTATCATGAATCCATAGCCACAATCCATCGAAAGCATCTTTATCGGCAAAATATGCAGCAGCTATCAAAGCATATCCATCTCCTTCTGACACAAATGTATTATTGTTATAAGGCACACTTGAATGATTGTATACAATATATTTTTTCCCATTTAGAATTTTACCAGGGACATAAAGACAGCGGTGCATCATAATTTTGTAGGCCTCTCTCATGGATTTCTCCATATCGGCATGAGTCACTCCTTCTGCATTGTATAATGCCAGTGTCTTACCAGAATTATATTCTTTAAATTGAGGGAAAGGAAATTTAGGATTGCCTGTATTAATCGCTGTATTAATAGTATCAGCCGGCCAGGTTTGGGCAAAGAGAATCGGAGCGGAAAAAATTATCCCGCAGAAGAATGTTATTCTTAATAATGCCCCGGTTGTTTTCATAGTTTCATTCCGGACCCCATGCTGTCATTCAGGAGGAACCTCGTTATTTGAATACAGTGCCTTCGTTTTTATTTTGAATAATTATTGATGGCAGTGTCTCTCAACAGCAAGATCCTTCCAGGATGACAAGCGATTATGAAATGTCATTCCAGAAATATTTATTTATTCTTTACTAATTTAAGAACCTCTGTAATATCTACGCTTACCACCTGCACAAAATAAACTCCGCTTGCAAGCTCGGATCCTAAGCTCACTTCTTCATTCACATTATGTTCTTTATAATATACTTCCACTCCTGTCGCTGTGACAATTCTCACGGAAATTTTTTCTCCTTCTTTCCCAAGTACTTTCAATGTTGTCCCCTCTGTAAAAGGATTCGGATAGATCAATACTTCCATCGAGTTATCATTCGAAACGGAAATCACTTTCGTATAATGCACCGTGCCGTCAAAATTATATTGCGCCAATCTGTAGTAAATGATTCTTCCTGAAACAGAACGATCTGTATAATTATAATTTATTGTTGAATTAGAATTTCCATTACCATCTACCTGACCGATCGTTACAAAATTATTTCCATCCAGAGATCTTTCGACATTAAAATAATCATTGTTTTGCTCTGACTCTGTAGTCCATGTAAGCACCGCATCTTCATGCTGCATTTTACCCTTGAAATCAATTAAGGAAACAGGAAGGGCACAGGCAAAATTTGTTGATGCGGTAGCTGTTTCCAACGGTTCATTATCGGCTTTTGCCGTAGCGGTGTTTATTATAGGAGAGCTACCCGGACAAGGATTTACTGTAACCCAGAATCTATAGACTATTGAATCATTGATAAGCATTTGAGGAATAGTTGGCCAGGTAATCGTACCGGCACTTAATGTTCCGGCAGGATACCCTGCTGTATAACCGCCGAATGTAACAGTAGAAGGAAGAATATCTTTCACCACAACATTTGTGAGTTCTCTTCCCGATACAGGCGCATTACCGTAAGCTCTTCGCCAGGTATAACCATCCCACTCTTCCACTAATTGTCTCTGCACAGTAGTGGTTATTGTCCCGCACTGGTTAGGATGAATTTTAGTTACCGGCTGATTGGGTAACAAGGGGTCGGTCCAGTCATTTGCTATTGGAAAATATGGATGTCCGTCAGCAACATTTAGACCCGCTTCTGCTGACCAGTCTGTAAGAAAATTATAATTAGTCCAACCGACATCACGTATCTGATTCACCAGCCTCATAGGCTCCATCGCCCCCTCATGAATGTATATCGGACTATTATATCGCGCATAAAGCATCGGTGTAATAGTGGCGCGCTGATTAGGGAAGGTAAGAATGAATCTATGATTCCACGTAGCTCCGGGAGTGAGTGTCTGCTGAGTCAGCGTTGGCAAAGTACCTGAGTTACCTTCATTGATAGTTACATTATTTACCCATGTTGGAATGGGAGTTTTATTTAAATAATAAGAGACTCTGTAATTTCTATAATTGATATATGGCTCATGCGCTCCATGATATACTCTATACTTAAGCATCAACGCATTCTGACTCGCGGTGATTCCGCTATGAGCGCTTGCGACAATAACTCCTTGTCTGCCGCCATTGAGAAACGGAACAGATCTGTTTTTTACGGTGATAGTATAAGTGATCACATCACCCGGACTCGCATTGGCAAGCGACGCGGTCTTGGTAATGCTCACAGGTTTCTGACTTAAAATATCCACGCAGTTTCTTTCCATCACGTCCGTAATATTATTCGGATATTCATTGCTTGTCCAGCCTGTGCCATTGGTTGTAGCAATCGTAGCTACATTGCAAAGCCTTCCTGACGCTGCAGGATCTACTTTCACTCTTAATGTAACTGAACCTTGTGTCGCGGCCAATCCTCCTGTTACAAAACCCGGAACGTTTCCTATGTTCCATGTCACTGTGCTTCCTGCAGCTGTTCCGCCGTTACTCGCGGAAACAAAGCTTGTTCCCGCCGGAAGATTGTCTGTGATGGTTACTCCGGTCGCACCTTGTTTCGAATAGTTTCTATAAGAAATAGTATAAGTGATTGTGTCGCCAGGATAAGCAAAAGTTTTATTTACTGCTTTGTACACTTTCATATTTGATTGTGTAGATGCGGCCGCGAAGTTCATCGGGTTATGAAAATTTCCTGTGAGCACCAGCATTCCAAGCAGCCTGAAAAAATCATGAAAATATCTTGGCTCGGCTGTAAGGTATCGCTGTGGTCCGGGGTTGAGATAATCATCGTAATCAATTACACACTGGCGGAACATCTGCGACATCAGATCCCAGTTATCGGCGACTACTGCGGAAGGAGATTGAGAGCCTTGCGGCATGTTCAATACAAATGCTCCGCCTGCTGTACCCGTCATGCTATATTCCCAGCGCACATTGGAAGTTCCTCCATATTGAATAGTATTTCCGACATAACATGCATTGTTGAATGGAGGATTTTCAGGATAATGCAGAAGCGCAGCCATGCGGTTGGCCATGTTGAGGTTGTAGGAATTTGTTCCGGCAGTAACAGCATGTGTATTGGGATCCCAATTTCTGGTAGGAGCACCAAACCACATATGATTCATTATCGTCCTCCATCCATATCTGAAATCTTCACCTCCCGCATTGAATGCAGAAAATGTTACTGCTGCGCCGGTAACACCATATTGTCCTATCCATGGAATACGTCCCTGTGCAAATGCTTGTCCCATCACCCAATCACAAGAAGCTTCCGCACGCCGGTACTGACTCTGACACCAGGGAGAAATTCCTTCTGCCTGCAGCATGTCACCAAAAGCTCTGAAGTATGCAGGCGCATGATAATCTACATAATTTGTTTGTGGTCCTGTAGCCAGCGGGACCATTCCCATATATCCTCCCGTTGCCCAATTGGTTTCTTCACTCCATGAATCTCCTCCCTTCATGTAACCATCCAATCCGATAATACCTGTAATGTATCTTGCTATTGGCAGTGAAGGAGTGTATTTCAAAGTATCCACCATCGTGCGAATATATTTTATGGCTTCATTTCTGTAAGTGATCACTCCGAGTTGCGGGTCGTTGCATATCACTCCCGCGTCACCCCATTGCTTCCATGCTACTAATAATGCTAATGCAAGATCCACATCACCATCCGCTGCAGAGTTTCCTCCGAGTGCGCCGCCATATACATTCGTCGATGCACCGAACGAACCCGCGCCTGCTATGCCCGGACTATAATTATATCCTGCGGAATTCATCACATTGTCTGAGAACCGAACTGTCTTCTGAAACATCCTGTCGTGCGCCCACATGTAGTAACCGTCGAAGGTTGCTTTGTCTGCCATGTAAGCAGCGGCAAGTAAATTATATCCGTCTCCTTCCACACAGGTGCAATGCGCGATAGAATTTCCATTTCCTTCATTGGGCATGATGTATCTCACACCATTTACTGTGAGATTTGCATATGTGCCGTTCTGATTTACATAATAAGTTAAGTTGTTGCAAAGAATAGCATAAGCATCCCGTGTGCGTTGCTCCATTTCAGCATGAGGAATACCTACCGGGTTCTGATTTGCAAGAGTATTAGCGCCGCCAGTATAAGCTTTGAATTGAGGAAAGGGGAAATTTGGGTTGCCCGTATTGATATTGGCTGGCACCTGGCCAAGGCAATTAATTGAAAAAATAAGCGAAAAACACAGTAAAAAGCTAAATCGCATGTCCCAAAAGAATTTTTTTAAAAACCTTGTAACCTTATTTTTCCGACCCCCGTAAAAGCATACATATTTTGTTTTCATATTCTTAATAATGCAAGTTGAATGACCCTGTCGCTGCCCCTATTGACAGGGTTCATTTTTTTATATGGGTACTAAATCAGGCCTCTAATTTAGAAAAATTCTTCCAATAGTAAAAATTCTTCATTTTATATAAATATTTCTACAATCGTACAACGGAAAGCAAAAATTTCAATACTTAACCTTCCTTTTATACAATTTATGGTTAAAAAAGTAAGTCCTTCCCAGTAAAAATTATTTGCTAAATGCCTCGCAGGAGAAAATTATTTTAAACCCATTAGAATCTTCCCAGTTAGTTTCCTGTTAAATTCGCAGCTTAAGGCGGTTTTCGCGTGAAGGTAAAAGAGTTTTTGTCAGGCTATCGGAATGATAGTTTCATACAAACCATCGCTCAAAAGGCGAAGGAACCGGGAAAACTTTGCCTTCACTTAAAAAATCTCGTCGGCAGCCTTGATTCCGTGATCGCCGCTTCCCTCTTTGAAAATGCTGCCGGACATCAGGTTTTTATTTTACACGATAAAGAAGAGGCCTCCTATTTTCACAACGATCTTCAGAATCTTTTACCGGAAAAAGAAATCTTATTATTCCCCACTTCTTATAAAAAACCATACAAATACGAAGAGACTGAGAATGCCAATATTCTCATGAGAGCTGAAGTACTAAGTCGTATTAATAATAAAGAGAACACTTCAGAACTAATAGTCACCTATCCCGAAGCGCTTACCGAAAAAGTGATTAATAAAAGATCGCTGCTGGAAAATACTTTTACCGCAAGAACAGGTGACAGGCTTGATATCAATTTTCTATCGGAAGTACTGCACACCTATGATTTTGAAAAAACAGATTTTGTTTTTGAAGCAGGGCAATTCTCTGTAAGAGGAGGGATCATTGATATATTTTCTTATTCCAACGAACTTCCTTACCGCTTCGAATTATTCGGAGACGAGATTGAAAGCATCCGTACCTTTGATCCGAACACACAGCTTTCAGTTGACGTGAAAAAATCTGTATCGATTGTTCCCAATGTGCAGACCAAAATGCTGCAGGAAGGAAGAGAATCTTTTCTCCATTATCTTCCTGAACATTCAAGACTCTGGTTCAAAGACATACAGCTTACGCTTGATGTGATTGAAAAATCTTTCAACAAAGTATCCGAGACATTCAATACGCTCCTTCACCAATCGGGAGGATCCAGCCTTATCACCAAACCTGAAGACATGTTTGAGGCAGCTGAATCATTTAAAAAAGATATAAAAGAATTTCCGGTCATAGAATTTGGAAGACAATTTTATTTAAAGTGCGACCGTGAGTTTTCTTTCCAGGTAAAACCTCAGCCTTCTTTCAATAAAGAATTTAATATGCTGGTGCAAAGCTTAAGCGAACATCAGCGCAAAGGATTTACCAATATCATTTTTGCAGAATCACACCAGCAGCTGGAAAGGCTGAATACCATTTTCGAGGAACTCAACCCTGACCTGAAATTTGACAACGTAAATATTTCTCTTCGTCAGGGTTATGTAGATGAAATGCTGAAAATAGTCTGCTACACAGATCACCAGATATTTGATCGCTTTCATCGCTACCGTTCCAAAGAAAAATATTCCAAATCAAAAGCACTTACCTTAAAAGAATTACGAACGCTGCATCCCGGAGATTATGTGACACATGCAGATTATGGCATTGCACGATTCGCCGGACTGGAAAAAGTAAACCTGGGCGATACCAAACAGGAAGCGATCAGATTGATCTTCAAAGACGATGACATGGTGCTTATCAGCATACATGCTTTACATAAGATCAGCCGGTACAGCGGAAAAGAAGGAGGGCCTCCTGCATTGAGCAAGCTTGGTTCGGGTGACTGGGACAGCAAAAAGAAAAAAGTTAAGAAGCAGATCAAAGATATCGCAAAGGATCTTATCAGCCTTTATGCGAAAAGAAAAGCAGCGCCGGGATTTCAATTCTCCAAAGACAGTTTTCTTCAGGCAGAACTTGAATCATCTTTTATATATGAAGATACTCCCGACCAGGCACGTGCTACAAAAGAAGTAAAAGAAGATATGCAGAAGCCTCATCCTATGGACAGGCTTGTTTGCGGTGATGTAGGATTTGGAAAAACGGAAGTGGCGATACGTGCAGCTTTCAAAGCAGTGGCCGATGGAAAGCAGGTTGCCGTGCTGGTCCCTACTACCATTCTTGCCATGCAGCATTTTAAAACTTTTAAAGAGCGCCTGAAAAATCTTCCCTGCATAGTGGAATATGTAAACCGTTTCAAGACTACCGCACAGATCAAAGAAACATTGAAGAGAGTGGAGGAAGGAAAAACAAACATTCTCATAGGCACACACAGGATCATCAGCAAAGACGTGAAGTTCAAAGAGCTGGGATTGCTGATCATAGATGAAGAGCAGAAATTCGGAGTAAAGGTGAAAGAAAAACTAAAAGAGTTTAAAGTGAATGTAGATACTCTAACTCTTACGGCTACCCCAATTCCCCGCACCTTGCATTTTTCTCTCATGGGCGCAAGAGATCTTTCCATTATAGCGACTCCGCCTCCCAACAGGCAACCGGTGACAACTGAAATTCATATTTACAATGAGGAGGTGATCCGTGATGCGATGATGCAGGAATTGAAAAGGAACGGACAGGTTTTCTTCGTGCACAACAGGGTGAAAGATATTGAAGAAGTAGCAGACACTGTATTGAGATTAGTGCCCGATGCAAAAGTCGGCGTAGCGCATGGACAAATGGAAGGGGACCAGCTGGAAAAAGTGATGATGAAATTTGTGGATGGAGAATATGATATACTGGTTTCCACTAATATTATAGAATCGGGACTGGATATTCCCAATGCCAACACTATTATTATAAACAGAGCACACACGTTCGGTTTATCCGATCTGCACCAGATGAGAGGAAGGGTTGGAAGATCCAATAAAAAAGCTTTTTGTTACCTGCTCACTCCGCCGCTGGCAACACTTCCTGCAGATTCCAGAAAAAGATTAAGCGCGCTGGAAGAGTTTACCGAACTGGGCGACGGATTTAAAGTAGCAATGAGAGACCTTGATATCCGCGGAGCAGGAAATTTATTAGGCGCCGAGCAAAGCGGGTTCATCAACGATGTAGGAT
The DNA here is from genome assembly GCA_019746425.1 of Cytophagaceae bacterium. Classification (GTDB taxonomy): domain Bacteria; phylum Bacteroidota; class Bacteroidia; order Cytophagales; family Cytophagaceae; genus JAIERY01. The sequence goes on along the minus strand of JAIERY010000235.1, from coordinate 22,696 downwards.
TTGAAATGTATCACAAAATTCTGGATGAAACGATACAGGAATTAAAAGAAACCGAGTTCAAAGAATTGTTCGAGCAGGAATTAAAAGCCCGTGACCTGAAAGCCCTGGTAAGCGACTGCATCATTGAAACAGATCTTGCAGTTGTAATTCCGGATTCTTATGTCACTAATATCTCTGAAAGATTAGGACTCTATTCTACACTCGATAATTTAAAATCGGAAGAAGAACTGGAGAACTTTAATAAATCATTGATAGATCGCTTTGGTCCTTTGCCTGATGAGGTGAAGGAGCTTATTCAAACGGTAAGACTGAGATGGAAAGCCAAGCAATTGGGATTTGAAAAAGTTTCGCTGAAAAATGATTCCCTGAAAGCGCAATTCGTTCCCCAGGAAAATGAAGCTTATTACAAGTCGGAAATATTCGGAAAAGTATTGCAGTTCATCCAGTCCAATTCCAAAAAATGCAGGCTGAAAGAGACCAACAAAAAATTAATTCTTACCATCGATAATATTTTAACCATTCAGCAGGCTATTGATATGTTTGAAAATATTATTCCTTCGGATCTTATGAATCATGCTGAAATAAAAACAAGCAAACCCTGACTTAAATAGGAAAAATAAAACCATGCCGTCATTGCGAGGAGGCACGACGAAGCAATCCCCATACTTTAAAAATCTATTGTTATCGCAGTCGGATTGCTTCGTCATCCCACGCAGATTCAACTCCATTCCTCGCAATGACGTAAATTGTTTTTTTAAGATATAAATCCAATTGAGACTTTTCTTCGTAATTCCACTTATGAGAATTTTATTTTTTATACTCCTGATAATTCCTTTCACATGTTTCTCTCAGCATAAAATATCTAAAGAAAAAAATATTCTACCTGATACCCGAAGCACCAAGCGAAATGCTTTGGATGTTTATTATCCCAAAGACACTATTAGCAAAAAGGAAATTTTTGTTTTTATACATGGCGGCAGCTGGAAACACGGCGACAAGAAACAATATAAATTCCTGGGCAGGAGAATGGCTAAAAAAGGAAAAGTTGCTGTGATTGTTAATTACAAAATGAAACACAGAGACTATGAAGAAATGGCTGATGACTGTGCCAAAGCCATTGCATGGACCATGAACAATGGCAGCAGCTATGGCGGTGACACCGGTAAAATATTCGTCAGCGGACACTCTGCCGGCGGACACCTTGCCGCGCTCATTACTTTGAAGAAAGAATATTTAGCCTTATTAGAAATTAATAGTAATCCTATCGCAGGCGTCATATTGATTGACGGCTTTGGCCTGAACATGCATTCTTATTTATGCAATCCAAACTATAGTGATTTCAGCAAACGCTTTCATCCCGTTTTCTCTACTGATACCGCTAAATGGAAGGAAGCCTCGCCCTACTATTATATATCCTCTGACAGTATTCCGTTTTTAATAATGACAGGTGAAAAAACCTATCCGGTCATCAAAGAACAAAGTGAGGAATTTCTCAAAGCATACAAAGCAAAAGGAAATTCCGCAGGGCTTATTGTTGTAAAAGACAAAGGACACATTGGCATGATCCTTCAGTTTTTTAATAAGAAAAACTACCTTTACAATGAGTGTATAAAATTCATGGAAAATCAGAAATAGCATTTCCTTCCTGTATAATATTTTCTTATTTTAATTTCCTGAATCTTAACCTGTAATACTCATGAAAAAAGTTTTTTTCTATGCCTCCCTGTGTCTTTTATTGTCTGCCTGTGCCGGCGAAAGTCAGAAGTCTGAAAAAGTAGAAGTAAATTCCATTTATCAGAAACACAAAGTTTCTTCATCCGGCAGCGGACTTTCCCTGGTGAGTGAATTTCATACCAATGCCAAATGGGACAGGCTGGAAACAGAAAAATTCGGGGACCATATAGAGCTCTCTCCACCCGCTCAGCTTACTTTCAACGGCAAGCCTTTTAACAAAGACAACAGCGTTTTTACCGGAGCAGAATATAGCTTGAACATTTCAGAATTTCCTGAAGAAATGGTCTGGGAATGGACGGACAACAATGGAAAAAAATATACCAACAAGGCAAAGATGACGCCGATTAAATTAAAAGATAAAATTTTTACGCCTGGCAGAAACCAGGATCTCATCATTGAGTGGGAAGGCGCACCTGTGCAGCAGGATGAAAAAGTAATGGTAACGATTGAAGGGGACATCAACGGCAAGTCTGAAACCGACACCAAGTCTACTTCGACGGTCGGCGACACTTACATTTCTTTCGGGTATGAAATGATCAAACAATATGATGGCAATTTATCCGTAGAAATTTCACGCCAGGGAAACATCCCCGTGCAGGAAGGAACCGAAGCAGGAGGAAATATTATGTGGAGATACGATGGAGGCAAAGTTACTACAACGACAAAAACTCTTTGGGATTGGCTGGGGTGGTAATTACAGGAATGAACGTGGATAATTTCATTCCATAGGAAACTTGTCAATTAATTACACTGCCATTAAAAATTTATACAGCAACTACTGATGGCACAGCTCTCAATCAACAAGATCCCTGCCTACCGGCAGGCAGAAGGATGACAAATAGGCGATAGAATGCACAAAACCTTATTAAAAAATCTCAGTTAATATTCCATGCTCCTCGGTGTACATTGTTCCATAGCAGGCGGTTTGATTAACGCATTCGGCGAAATGCGGGAAAAGGAAATCGATACATTCCAGATCTTCACCAAAAACCAGAGGCAATGGAAAGAAAAAACCATTGACGAAGTTACAGAAGGAGAGTCCTTCAAGGCAGCATTAAAAAATACCATCGCATTTTCTCACTGCAGTTATCTCTTTAATCTTGCCAGCATGGATGAAGAGATCAGAAAAAAATCCATACTCGGTCTTGGTGCGGAGCTGCTTCGCTGTCATGACCTGGGTCTGCAATTTACCGTACTTCATCCCGGCGCACACAAAGACACGAAAGAGGGTATCAGCATGATTGCGGAAGGTTTAAATATAGTATTGAATAATTCCGAATACATGAAAGTAAAAGCGCTGCTGGAAATAACTGCAGGAGCTGGCTCTTCTGTAGGCGGAAAATTTGAACACCTGCGCGACATCATGAACATGGTGGACTCCAACAGAATTGGGATCTGCTTTGACACATGCCATGCTTTTGCTGCGGGATATGATATCAGGACACAGAGTGGTTTTGAAGATACATTGGCAAAGCTTGACAAAATCATCGGATTAAAAAAACTCCATGTATTTCATCTCAATGATTCCAAAGGAGAATTAGGCAGCCATCTCGACAGGCATGAAAATATCGGCGAAGGGAAAATAGGCCTGGAGCCGTTCAGAGTGATCATGAATAAATTCAAACATATTCCCAAAGTAATTGAAACTCCTAAAGAGTTTGATAAAAAGAATTTGGAGGTTTTGAGAGGGTTAGCTTCCTGATATCTTAAATAAATAAACCCGCAAGGTTTCGAAAACCTTTATGGTTTATTATTAATAGTATAGAAATTTATATTAAAAACCTTTGCAGGTCTTTCATCTGTATCTTCCCTTCATAAAAGGCTTTTGCAAAAATTACTCCGTAAACACCGAGCTCCTGCAGCTGCTCAATATCCTGTATGGAACGTATACCTCCGCTGGCAATGAGTTTTATATCCGGAAATTTATTCAGAATTTTTTTATACATCTCAAAAGGGGGGCCACTAAGAGCGCCGTCTCTGGCAATGTCAGTACACTTTACATACATGATACTCTGGCTGTGATAATATTCAACCAGCTCCATCAGATCTATCTCTGTATTTTTATACCATCCTTTGGTAGCAATTTTTCCATCGATCGCATCAGCGCTCAGCATAATTTTATTCCTGCCGTATGAAATGATCCAGGAAGAAAACAGCTCGCGATTTTGTACGGCAACAGTAGCAGCATGAACCAGGTGGGCGCCATTTTCAAAAGCAAGACGTATATCATCATCGTCTGTTATTCCTCCCCCAAATTCGATCTGAAGATCAGTGTATCCGGCTATCATTTCGAGGACAGAGACATTGTCTATCCTTCCTTTTTTTGCGCCTTCCAGATCTATGAGGTGAATACGCTTCACACCATTGTCCTGAAAATGCAAAGCCATGTCCAGAGGATTTTCATCATACAGGCTTACATCATCAAGACTGCACTTATTCATCCTTGCAACTTTATTCCCAATAAACGATATGGCAGGAATGATCTGGATCATAAAAAGTATTGCTTAACTAAATTTAAGATTTTTTAATGGAAGACACAAAATTTGAAATGGACCCTTTTAACTCTTTTGCCTCTTTTAAAGCCTTTATAAATGCGCTGCCAATAATTGCCCCATTGGCATAATTGCAGGCAAAATTGAAGCTTTTGTGATCATTGATATTAAATCCGATTAAAGTAGGATTGTTCAATCCGGATGATTGAATTTTTTTGAAATATCCTTCTGCCTGGGTAATATCTTTAGTATTCCCGGTTGTACTATCGGTGGAAACAATGTATATAAAGCCAGAAGAATTCTGATCAATTTTTTTAAGCCTTTCGGCGGAAGTATTGGGTGCCACTAAAAATATATTGGAAAGATTGTAAGATTCAAAAAGCCCTTTATAAGTTTCTATATATTCCTCAATGGGAAGATCTGGTAAAATAATTCCGTCAACTCCCAGCTCATTTGCTTTCTTGCAGAAATCTTCCACCCCATATTGCATCACCGGATTAAGATATCCCATTAATAAAAGCGGGATCTTAACTTCTTTTCTTATATCCTTCAGTTGTTCAAAAAGCTTTTTCATATTCATACCGTTCCTCAAAGCAGCTTCATTGCTTTGCTGGATTGTCGGACCATCTGCCAGCGGGTCAGAAAATGGCATTCCTATTTCCACCATGTCTGCACCGGCAACTTCCAGCGATTTAATTATTTGCGCAGTATCCTCCAGGTTAGGAAAACCTGCGGTGAAATATATATTTAATACGCCTGCTTTCTTTTGCTGAAAGAGCTGTGTAATTCTATTATTGACTTTAGTTTTGGTTTCCATGTTGTTTGGAGCTATTGGCTTGCAATTAGTCTTTTAAAAATTCGTCCTTCTTCGTAATGTAAGTCATAAGATCTTTATCTCCACGCCCGGAAAGGTTTAACACAACCACATCACTTTTCTTAATATTCAGATTTTCCAGCACTGCTATCGCGTGCGCAGACTCCAGTGCCGGAATAATTCCTTCCAGCCTGCTCAGCATTACCCCTGCTTTAAATGCTTCCTCGTCGGTGATGCTGAAAAATTTTGCACGGCCGCTTTCAAAGAGATGCGCGTGTATAGGGCCAATGCCCGGGTAATCCAACCCGGCAGAAATAGAATGCGGCTCTACTACCTGCCCGTCTTCGGTCTGCATTAACAATGTTTTACTTCCGTGAATAATCCCCGGCTTTCCAAGGTAAGTGGTAGCTGCAGAATATCCTGAGTCGACTCCTTTACCGGCTGCTTCCACTGCAATAAGTTTTACTTTTTCATTGTCCAGGAAATGATAGAATGCGCCGGCTGCATTGCTTCCTCCTCCTACGCATGCAATTACATAGTCCGGATTTTCTTTTCCGGTTTTTTCCATGAGCTGCTTTTTCACTTCGTCGCTGATTACAGACTGGAATCTGGCTACCATATCCGGATATGGATGCGGCCCAACTACCGAACCTATTATATAATGTGTATCTACCGGATTATTTATCCAATCTCTGATTGCTTCATTGGTAGCATCTTTTAAGGTTCTGCTCCCCGATTTTGCAGGTATTACCTGTGCGCCGAGCATCTTCATTCTTTCTACATTGGATTTTTGTCTTTCCATGTCCACTTCACCCATATAAACGATACAATCATAGCCCATCAGTGCGCATACCGTTGCAGTAGCTACACCATGCTGTCCTGCACCTGTCTCCGCGATGATTCTTTTTTTGCCTAATCTTTTAGCGAGCAGAATCTGTCCAAGTGTATTATTTATTTTATGCGCACCGGTATGGCACAGATCTTCTCGTTTCAAATAAATAGTGGTGTTGAATTTTTCAGAAAGTCTTTTTGCATGATATAATGGCGTAGGTCTTCCCACATAATCCTTTAATAAAGACCTGAACTCATCCTGGAAGGCTCTGTCCTGAATGATCTGAAGGTATTTTTCCTTAAGCTCTTCCACATTGGGATAGAGCATTTCCGGAATATATGCTCCGCCAAAATTACCATAGAATCCTTTTTCGTTTACTGTATATTTCATGATAGTTAAAAGTTCAAAAGTTATAAGGTTAAAAGGTTAGGCATTATTCATTGTCTCAATGAATGTCTGAATTTTTTTATAATCCTTTTCACCGGGTTTTATTTCAAATTTGCTATTAATGTCTATTGCGTGAATATTAAGTCCCTTCATTTTTTTTATTTCCTCTATATCCTCCAGATCAATTCCTCCGCTTAGAAAGAACGGGACCTTATTATTGTATTTTTTTAAAACTTCCCAGTTGAATTTTTTTCCGGTACCTCCGTAGCCTTCGCTCTTAGTGTCGAAGAGAAAAAAATCACAAAACTGTTCGTACTCTTTCAGGGTATTAAAATCAAATTCGTCGTTGATCTGAATGGCCTTGATAATTTTCAAACCAGCGCTTTTTATTTCTTTACAATATTCCGGAGTTTCATCTCCATGAAGCTGGACGGTTTTAAAACCAAATTTTTTTGCCGTGGTTAAAACTTCACTAACGGAAGCATTTACAAATACCCCGACTTTTTCAATGCCATTTAATTCTTTAAGCTGCTGCTCATTCAAGTCATTTCCCACAAATCTTTTAGAGCTGCTGTAGAATATAAATCCCATATAGTCCGGTTTTAAAGCCGAGACCTCTTTAATATTGGGACCATATTTCATTCCGCAGACTTTGATTTTCATATAGGCTAAGGGCTAAGGGCCAAAAGCCAAAGGCAAAAAGCTTTTCGCTTTCAGCGTTTAGCTTAAATTGGTTTTATCCTTTTATGCGCCGCTTCCATCTTTTTTATTTTCGCTACAAACTGCTCTATTTCTTTTGCCGGATCATCATTTCTCATAAAATTTTCTCCTATGAGAAAGCCGTTGAATCCCTGCTGTTTCAATTTGATAATAGTTTCGGCATCATAAATGCCGCTCTCCGATACTTTCAGGTATTTTCCGGGAATAAGCTCTGCCAGTTTCATAGAGGTATCAATGCTCACAGAAAAATCTTTCAGGTTTCTGTTGTTCACGCCGATTACATCTACATCACAGCAGTTATCAAGCAGCTCCTGCTCGTTGTGTACTTCCAGTAAAACTTCAAGGCCCAGGAACTTCGCAAACTCTGCCAGCTTTCTCAGTCTCTGAGGTTCCAATACAGCAGCAATTAATAAAATTACATCCGCGCCTATTGATTTCGCTTCTACGATCTGATATTCATCAATAATAAACTCTTTACGAAGAAGAGGAATGTTGACGATGCTTCTTGCCTCAATAAGATCTTTGTTCTCGCCTCCGAAATATTCTGTGTCTGTAAGTACGGAGATAGCCGATGCTCCTGCGGCCTCATAGCCTGACACTACTTTTGGAAGTAATACCTTTCCATTAATAATTCCTTTGGAAGGAGATTTTCTTTTAAACTCGGCAATTATCCCGCTCTTTTCCGGATCCAGTAAATACTTTTTTAAGGATAAGGTTGTTCTGTTAAAAAACATACTTGCTTCCAGCTCTGCTACAGGACACTCTTCCTTACGTTTTTCAACTTCAATTTTTTTAGATTCTATGATTTTATCCAGAATATTCATCTGTCGTATATTTAATTAATATTTGTGCGGAAGCAAATAATCGAAGCCCAGGTATTTTTTATTAATTCTGAATGCATCTGCATTCTTTTCCGCATCTTCTTTTTTATTTTTTTCCCAACACCTTTTAAGTTTTCTTTTCCCGATAACTTTCTTCACAGACTTATTCCATTTTGTTTCTATTTCCTTAAGCCTTTTCTCCAGATTTGTGCTATGCTCTATCGCAATTGTATTGTTTTGATAAACCTGATCGAGCCATTTACATGTATTGGTATTTATCTCAGTTATTTTCTTTTTCTGAGCTTCTGTAAGATTTAATTTTCCATCCAAACTGTCTGTAAGCAATTTTGCTCTTACTTCCGGCTGGGCAAAAGAATTAAAACTTATAAAAAAGAGTACAAAAAGAATTTTCATATTGTTAATTCTTGCTTAGCTCAAGGAGCTTATTAAAAGCATTCAGCGCTTTTTTTGATTCGAGCGATTCTTTGGCCTCTACAATTGCATCGGCAATAGACAGTTCGGGCTTGGCACAGTAGATAGCCAGTCCTGCATTGGCCAGCACTACCTGCTTCTGCGCCTTAGTTGAATTACCTTCCAGTACTTTTTTAAAAATTCTGGCAGATTCTTCAATCGTTCCTCCCGATGCCAGCTCCTGCTGATTCAATCTGTCAAAACCGAGTTCTTCGGGCATTAATATCTGCTCCTTTACATTCCCTACCATTTTAAATGCTCCGGTAAGAGAGATCTCGTCATATCCATCGAGTGAATGGAGTATCACAAAATGTTTTCCGGTTTTCTGATACAAGTATCCATACAATCTGGCAAGCTCCAGGTTAAAAACACCCACCAACTGATTTTTAGGAAAAGCAGGATTCACCATAGGCCCAAGCATATTAAAAAATGTTTTCACTCCAAGGTCTTTTCTTATCGGTGCCACATGTTTCATTGCCGGGTGAAATAATGGTGCATGCATGATGCAAATGCCGGCAATTTCTATCTGCTTTTCGAGTATGGATTTATCATTGGTAAATTTATAACCGAAATGCTCCATCATATTAGAAGAGCCGCATGCGGAAGAAACTCCATAGTTGCCGTGCTTGGCAACTTTCACTCCTGCTCCCGCCACAACAAAAGACGCGAGCGTCGAAACATTAAAAGTATCTTTTCCATCCCCACCTGTTCCGCAAAGATCGATCGGGTTATATTTTGAGAGATCGGTAGCCACACACAGATCCAGCATGGCATCTCTGAATCCTTCAAGCTCTTCCACCGTGATGCTTCTCATCATGTAAACCGTAAGAAAAGAAGCGATCTGACTGTTGTTTACTTTTCCCTGTGCGATCTCAATAAGCACCTGCCTGGCCAGATCCTTTGGCAAGGTTTTATGCTCTAGTAAAAGATTTAATATGTCTTTCATGCTGTTATTTTTTTCCTCTTAGCCAGTTATCCAGTATAGTTTTTCCATTTTCTGTCAGGACAGACTCCGGATGAAATTGAACTCCTTTCACATCATATTCTTTATGGCGTATGGCCATAATATTTCCCTTGTCATCCACTGCCGTGATCACCAGGTTATTCAGATCAGATTTGGGATCTATGGCCCATGAGTGATATCTCCCTGAGGTAAACTGCTCAGGCATGCTTTCGAATATAGGATCTTTCTGTATGACTTTTGTAGTAATTCCCAGTCCATGGTAAACTTCCGGCAGGTTGATAAGCTTTGCACCGTATACTTCTCCTATTCCCTGGTGACCAAGGCAAACACCTAAAATACTTTTCTTAGATCCATATGTTTTAATGATGTCGAGCATGATACCAGCTTCAGAAGGAACACCCGGTCCGGGAGAAAGAAGTATTTTGTCATACTTTTCTATCTCTTTCAAAGAAATTTTGTCGTTCCTCACTATATCTAATACCGTCGCGTGCCCCAGCTCACGGATAATATGCACTATATTATATACAAATGAATCGTAGTTGTCTATTACTAATAATTTCATATGGTTGAAAGTTGAAAGATTATAAAGTTGAAAGGTTAGCGTTAGCTGTATTTTCAGTCTTATTTCTTTCAAAGTTTTTTAAATATTTTATAAATGCTGATATTCTTTTTGATAATGCCATTAACGCATCATATAATTCCAAATAATTTTCTTCTTTTATTAATTCTAATTTAAAGCCCATATATAATTGGCTTCTTAATTCCCCGCATGATGCTTTAGAGTAATATAAGAATCTTACAAAATTTCTGGTATTATTATACTCAAAGCCTTCTGCAATATTGCTTGATACAGATATTGCAGCTCTCTCAAGTTGTCCTTTCAAAGCAAAATCCTTTTTCAACTCATCATTGGTGATTTTGAAGATCTTAATTCCAATTTCTGTAGCCTCTTGCCATATTTTTAAATCTTCAAACCTGTTTATTTTACTCATAGCGCTTAATTAAACCTTACAACCTTGAAACTTTACAACTTTTTAACAATTAAATTTCTTTAGCCATCGATATTGCTGTTCGTAAAGCCAGCAGTTTGTTATTCACCTCATTCAGCTCACTCTGCACATCTGATTTTGCCACTACACCCGCGCCTGCCTGGTAAAACAGCCTGTTGTCTTTGCTCAATAGCGAACGTATGATAATAGCGTGATTAAAATCCCCGTTAAACCCTATAAAACCTATTGCCCCTCCATAAAACCCACGGTTCCCTTTTTCATATTTATTAATCAAAGACATGGCCATATGTTTAGGTGCTCCGGATAAGGTACCGGCAGGAAATGTATCAGACACTAAATTCAGGGTAGATGAATTTGAAATTTCCCCTGTAACTTTTGACACCAGGTGTATCACGTGTGAGTAATACTGTATTTCCTTGAAAGTTTCTACTTTTACATTTTTTCCGCTTCTGCTCAGGTCATTCCTGGCGAGATCCACCAGCATTACATGTTCTGAGTTTTCTTTAGGGTCGTCAAATAATTTTTTAGCCAGCTCTTCATCCTGTTTATCATTGCCCGTTCTTTTAAATGTTCCGGCGATAGGGTATATGGTTGCCTTATTTCCTTTGATGACTATCTGTGCTTCAGGAGAAGAACCGAATATTTTAAAACTTCCGTAATCAAAATAAAAAAGATAAGGAGAAGGGTTGATCGACCGCAAAGCACGGTATACATTGAATTCATCGCCTTTGAAAGTCTGACAGAATCTTCGGGAAAGCACGATCTGGAAAACATCCCCACGATGGCAATGCTCTTTTCCTTTCATGATCACTTCCAGGAAGCTATTATCATCAAAATTGGAGGTCTCATTATTGTCTGAGTAAAATTTGTAAGAAGCAAAGTTTTTATTGTTGATGAGTGTTTCAAGGATTGGCAGGCTGCTTTCTTTATCGCCATAAGAATGTTCGAAAATAAACAGTTCGTTCTTAAAATGATTTATTACAATAATGTACTGGTATACCTGGTAAAGCACTTCAGGAATTTTCCTGTCTTCCTTTTCGTAGTTATTAATGCCAATATCTTCAAAATATCTTATTGCATCATAGGAGATATACCCGAATAATCCATTGTTTATAAAATTGAAATCCGTCTGCTGCACATCGAAGGAATTGGTAAAGGACGTAAGGTGTTCCATGACTTCTCCCTTCCTGGTGAGTTTATGATTAACCAGCTTCTGATCCGGATATTTTATTTTTACTTCACCATTGCTCACTTCAAACCTGGAGATGGGATTGCAGCATATATAAGAGTAGCTGTTATCATTGCTATGATAATCCGAGCTTTCCAGCAAAATACTGTTGGCAAACTTATCTCTTATTCTTAAAAAGATGCTTACCGGGGTCACCGTGTCGGCCAGTAATTTTTTGTGTCTGGTTTTTAATGTATATGTTTTCATTTGTTAAATGGTCTTAAAGAAAAAAAAGCTTGCTGTGAACAGCAAGCCTTTAATATTTAGAATAAATAATGGTTGTTCACAAGCCTTTTAAAAGGATATGCTCCACCACCAGAATTTATTAATTGTTCTCATCAGTTTTTGTAATTATACACCCAAAATAAATAATATTTTTCTTAAAATAAAACTGTAAGCCCAAATTTTCAGCATTCTTAGTTTATATAGTCTTTGAAAACCCCGGCCCCTTGGATATCTTTGCTCCTTAATTCTTAAATCATGAAGTTAGAAAAGGGACAATATCAGATCCAGGGATTGAATGTGAAAGATATATGTAAAGAGTTTGATACTCCTTTATATGTATATGACGCCGATGTGATATTAAATCAATACAACAGTCTTATAAAAGCATTCGAAGGACTTAATATTAAAATAAAGTACGCGGCCAAAGCCCTTACCAATCTTTCCATACTTAAGCTGCTGAAAAATGCAGGCTCCGGGGTAGATGTAGTTTCTCTGGAAGAGTTAAGAATGGCGCAGATCGCAGGCTTCGGCAAGAAAGACATCATGTTTACGCCCAGCTGCGTCTGCTTTGATGAGATTAAGGAAGCGGTTGCGCTTGGTGTCACTATTAATATAGACAACCTGCCCTTCCTGGAAAAATTCGGAAAAGAATATGGCAGTTCCTACCCATGCTGTATCAGAATCAATCCGCATATAGATGCCGGGGGCAATGTAAAGATCATGACCGGACATCGTGAGTCAAAGTTCGGAATTTCCATTGAACAGGTGCAGGATATATATAATATAGTGAAGAAGTATAATATTTCCGTAACCGGGATACACGTACACAGCGGTTCTGACTTCAAAGATGCCGATGCTTTTGTAAAAGCAGCGGATGTGCTCTTCAATATTGCCAGGCAGTTTCCCAACTTATCCTTTATAGATTTTGGAAGCGGCTTCAAAGTTCCTTATAAAAAAGGTGATTACAGCACTGATGTCGCTGAGCTGGGGGCAAAAATGAAAAAAGCTTTTACGGATTTTTGCAAAAGCTACGGTAAGAACCTGGAGATCTGGTTTGAACCCGGAAAATACCTGGTAAGCGAATCAGGAATTCTTTTTGTCAATGTGAATGTGGTGAAAGAAACACCCGACATTACTTTTGTCGGAATTAATTCAGGGCTGAATCACCTGATAAGACCGATGATGTATAATGCATATCATGATATAGTTAATATATCCAATCCTGAAGGGGATGTCAAAGCATATAATGTGGTTGGCTACATATGCGAAACAGATACTTTCGGAGCAGGGAGAAACCTGAATGAAGTGAAAGAAGGAGATATTCTGGCGCTGAAGAATGCCGGAGCATATGGATTCAGCATGAGCTCTAATTATAATTAAAGGTTAAGGCCGGCAGAAGTTTTAGTTTACAAAGGCAAGGCACACCTGATAAGAAAGAGAGAAACTTTTGAAGATCTGATCAAACATCAGATAGAGATTTCTCTTTGAGATAACTTAAAGCACTAAAAAACATGTCTTCAAATAAACAATGCCTTCTCCGGAAGGCATTGTTTATTTTACTCCAGTTTACTTTTTTATTTAAAAGACACTCAAAATAAATCTGAAATCGTCTAAAACTCCCGGTTCATCGATAAATCTTGCAGAATACTGAATGAAATGCATGCGAAGGACATTTTTTGCGATTAATAATTCGATGTTAACATTTCAGCAACAAAAGTATCTTAAGTATGGACTTCTTTATCCTCACATCCTACATCTTCTTTCTTAATTATCTGAAAAATCTTTCCGTTTGATGCTGAGATCTGAAAAAATAATTTCAATTCATGCCTGACAGCTGTAACAGATCAAAAATATGTGGATAACTCCAGCCTTATTTGACTTTCCGACCAGGGATGATCTGTTTTCTCACTGAGTTCATCTCAAAATTTTATTTGCGATAGGTATTATTGTATAAAATTTTGTATCTATTATTTCCATAAACACAATCATTGCCGGAACTTCTATGTATGCGTTTTTCATAGGGGAAATCGCATTTTTTTTCATGAAAAACTTTCGGTGCAGACATGCTTTGCTCTTCACAGGTGCATCATCACACGAAAGAATGGGCAGATTGAATTCGTTTTTCTTAACAAGGGCAGATATAAAGACAAAAGAGGATGAAAATATTTTTTATTTAGCTCAACCAAAAAAAATATCTGTCGTTAAAGTTACTTGAGTAAAAAAAATTTGAAAAATGCTAGTCAAATTTTTGGAACTTCAAAAAAAATTTCTATTATTGAACTGCTTTTAATTAAATTATTTTTTAACTAACAAAAAAAGGAGGAACCCATGGCTAAAGCTAAAGCAAAAAAGAAAGCTGCTAAAAAGAAGCCAGCTTCTAAGAAGAAAGCTGCTAAAAAGAAGAAGTAATTTTCTTCGCTAATGCTTTTCAAAACATCCCGATCAGATCGGGATGTTTTTTTTTGTGCCCTGTTATATCGATTTCCCCTATGAAAAACTGCTGTTTTCAGAACAGATAAGTAGTTCATCTCTCATTAATTTTTCCGGAATATTTCATGCTGTTAGCTTAAGCAGACAAAGTAATTTAACACATGACCGTGAGACAAATGATACTTAAAGAGCAGAAGAAGACCAGCTCTTAATCATAAAAATCAGTTGATGTAACGCCGCAGCAATCTCCCGATCAACGATACACTTTTCTCAGCATAGAGATCCCCGCTACATTCATTAACCAGTCCTCGCCACGATTTTTTTTATTTTTTGTGCTTAATCATGTCATCATTTGCCCCGCGATGACAAAAAATTTTGAACTTTATAGCTTTATCCCGGGTCTGAAAACAAAAATGCCAACCGGAAAGCTTTCCGGTTGGCATTTTTTATTAAAAATAATATCGATCAATAAAAATTGGTCTGTTTTTCATACCTGGATCCTTTGTACCCGAAGAATGCGATAAAGGCATAGCATAAAAGGACGATCACAAAAGCGGTCTTTACCGATGCCGTAGTACCCGTGATGGTATTAAATACTATAAATGGTATCACTGCTCCGCCAACGATGGACATTACCAGCACAGAAGAAGCTTCTTCGGAGAATTTTCCAAGTCCGTCCATACCCATGGTGAAGATACAAGGGAATAATACCGAGTTAAACAAACCTACAGCAGACAATAACCATAAAGCGGTTTCCCAGTTGCCTGCCGGTTCACCGGGAACTATAACAATAAAGCCCATGATAAGAGCCGATGCAATCAAAGAAGCAAAAGTCATCATCTTTCTCGGGCTGAATTGAGAAAGCAAGCCAGCCCCGATGAATCTTCCCACCATCAATCCTCCCCAATATATTTCAATCATGGTTTCTATTTTCTTTGCCACTTCAGCGCTGTCTGTAGCATTCATTCTTTGCAATAAGAACTGGAATATGCTGACTTCGGCTCCTACATATGCAAAAATAGCTATGCAGCCCAGGGCAACATGCGGAAATTCCCAGACCAGTCTTCTCGGAGGCATTTTTTCTTTGATCAACGGATCAACACCGGCAGTCTGCAACTTGGGAAGCTTTGCAAAAGCCAGCAGTCCCGCCAGTAATAATAATATTCCTCCCATCACTAAATATGGAGTCTGCACCACCTTTGCATAACCTTCCAGCGCCTGCCCGTCATCGACATTAGAAATAATTTTAGCAGCGAATATAGAAGCTGCCACGGTACCTAATGAGTTAAATGCCTGCACGAGCGTTAACCTCTGTGCACCCTTGCCTCTTTTTCCAAACAATACCACGTAAGAGTTAGCCCCTACTTGTAAGATGGTGATACCACTTGCCAGTACGAATAAAGAAATGACTGTAATTGCATAAGATATATTTTCTGCCGCTATATAAAACAGCAGGCAGCCAAGCGCTGCACATAGCACCCCTGCAACAATTCCATTTTTGTATCCCACTTTGTCAATGAGCTTACCTGCAGGAAATGCCATGAAAAAATATGTGCCGAAAAAAGCATAGGCAATCACCATCGCTTTATTCAATGATAACTGGAGGGCGATTACCAATTGAGGAACAAGAAAACCGCTGATTACGGTTATTAATCCCCACATGATAAATAATGTGGAGAGCACCACTAAAACAGAAGTTTCATTGCTTTCTTTTGACTGAAAGGTATTCATGATGTTTGAAGATTTAATAAGACCTGGTTAAGAAAAAACAATAAAAAGTATGTATTATCTTTAAATACGTACGTCACTCTATTCAAGTTTAATATTTATTTTTTATATTTTAAAGACATTATCAAAAATTCGGAGTCTTATAGCCCTGAATACAACATAAAAGAATTAAATGATTTTATACAGCATCACTATACATATTGAGAAAGCGATTTATAATGATTGGTTTCCCTGGATGAAAAACGAGTTTATCCCCGCAATGTTTAAGACGGGCTTATTCCAGGAATACAAGATCCTGCACTTATTAAAGGAGGATGAAGAAAGTACCGGCATAACTTATTCTTTCCAGTTTTTTCTAAAAGAACTTAATTACCTGGAAACATATGAAAATGAATTCCGGAACAGCGTGGAGTCTGAATTATATTCAAGATTCAGAAATCAATTTGTTGAATTCAGAACGGTGCTGGAAGTTGTTGGATAGTTGGCAATTGGCAGTTGGCAATTGGCAGTTGGCAATTGGCAACATGAAACAGCAGCCTTATAATATTAAAATTCCCTATATCTTGTTAAGCCCATAATAGCAATTAAAATTTTTCCCAACTGAATCTACCAGAGCGTTTTTGCCAACTGCCCATTGCCAACTGTCAACTATATTGAATCAAACCCCGTATACGGAACCAGCGCCTTTGGAAGCGTTATCCCTTTATCTGTCTGATTATTTTCCAGGATAGCAGCCACCACCCTTGGCAAGGCAAGCGCGCTGCCGTTTAAGGTATGCAATATATGTGTTTTATCTTTTCCTTTATATCGCAGCTTCAGCCGGTTTGCCTGGAAGCTTTCAAAATTGCTGACCGAACTTACTTCCAGCCATTTTTTCTGCGCAGCAGAGTATACTTCGAAATCGTAAGTTAAGGCAGAAGCAAAACTCATATCTCCACCGCATAATCTTATGATTCTGAAAGGCAGTTCCAGTTTTTTCAATAAGGCTTTCACGTGCCCGACCATCTCATCCAGCACCTTGTAGGAATTTTCAGGCAATGCAATCTGAACAATTTCTACTTTGTCAAACTGATGCAGCCTGTTCAGCCCTCTTACATCTGCCCCCCATGAGCCGGCCTCTCTGCGGAAACAGGGAGTATATCCTGCATTTTTTACCGGTAACTGATTTTCATTTAAGATAGTGTCCCTATATATATTAGTGATGGGCACTTCCGCAGTAGGAATTAAATATAAATCATCTGCATCAGCCCTGTACATTTGTCCGTCTTTATCCGGCAGCTGACCTGTTCCATATCCTGATGCAGGGTTCACCAATATCGGAGGCTGTACTTCCAGGTATCCGGCCTTAACCGCTTCGTCCAGAAAAAAATTGATCAGCGCTCTCTGCAGTCGTGCCCCTTTTCCTTTGTATACCGGGAAACCTGCGCCCGAAATTTTCACGCCTGTTTCAAAATCTATGATGTCATATTTTTTAATTAATTCCCAGTGAGGCAAAGCAGCAGATGACAATTGTGGAATCTCTCCATGCTTGAATACTTCCTGGTTATCATCATGAGTTCTTCCTTCGGGTACTGACACGTGGGGAATATTCGGAAGCTTGATCAATACTGCGCTTAAATCTTCTTCGTATTTTGTTAAAAGATCTGAAAGCGTTTTTGATTTTATTTTTAATTCTGCCGTAACCGCTTTTAAAGATTCTGCCTCATTCTTATTGCCCGCCTTCATTAAATTCCCAATGTCTTTTGCTTTCTGATTAGTCTCTGCCAACACGCCATCGAGCTCTTTTTGTGTTTCTCTTCTCTTTGCATCCGTTGCAAGAATCTGCTCTATATGCTCTTCAGCTCCTTTGAAATGTTTTTTCTTCAGACCATCGATCACCGCAGATTTGTTCTCTCTTATATATAGTACCTGTAGCATTTTTTTTTAATTATATATTAATAAAGTATCAGACAAAGTAAATTATTTTGTGTCTATTCTAAAAATTAGAATTAATATCTTAACCCCCAAGGATTCTTTTTACTATAGTAATTTGCACTATATCATAAAGAGCAAATCCTTGCGGGTTTTAAACAACCACTCAATCTCATATATAGAGTCATTATTTTAAATGCATGAAGCAAACTTTTTCTATAATAAAGGGTTATTTTTCACTAAAAAATACAATATAAACTTGACTATCTTGTTATGTTAAAGTATTATTGCATTACCAAAACCCTTTGGGCTTCTTTTCTTAAAACAAGTTCATATCTTTTTAGTTAATAAACGTAGTCCTTTGCCGGTTTAATCATAAAGTCTTATTTCTTAATAAAAAATCCCCCTTCTTGGTGTGATAAGAAAGAGTTTCTAAATAATTATTTAATCATTTTATGTATAATATTGAAGAATTAGAGGTCAGATTGCTGTCTGAATTGAAAGAAATTGCGGAGAAACTGGGCGTTCCCAATGTTAAAAAACTTCAAAAGAAAGAATTAATCTACAAGATATTAGACCAACAGGCTGTCATGCCAGAAAATACACTTCCAACAAAAAACACAATCATGGACACAGAAAAAAATGACGACTCCAAAGATCCAAAGAAAAGGACCCGCGTTAAAAGAGAGAATGTAAAACAATCAGATCCGGAACTAGAAGACTTCGGCGCCAATGATTTCACTTTTGAATCAACGTTCCCGAAAGAAGAGTTTGAGGTCACCTTCGAAACTCCATCCACTACAGAAACTCCTGTCGAAGTAAAAGAAGAAAGAGAATTCATCGAAAGAAAAAAACCGGCTAATGCTGGTGTAAACATAAAAGAGTTTGATGGTATCATAGAGAATTCAGGCGTACTGGAAATCATGCAGGACGGATATGGATTTTTAAGATCTGCTGATTACAATTACCTGGCCAGCCCCGATGATATCTACGTTTCTCCCTCACAGATAAAATTATTCGGATTAAAAACCGGTGACACGGTAAAAGGCCAGATTCGTCCGCCGAAAGAAGGAGAGAAATATTTCGCATTATTAAGAGTAGAAAGCGTAAATGGAAAAACCACAGAAGAGATCAGAGACAGAATTCCATTTGAATACCTCACCCCGCTTTTCCCTCAGGAAAGATTAAACCTCAGCACTACCCATAACTTACTTTCAACACGTATCCTTGATCTTTTTGCCCCTATAGGAAAAGGACAAAGGGGTATGATCGTTGCGCAGCCTAAAACAGGTAAGACAGTATTGTTAAAAGAAATTGCCAACGCTATCGCTGCCAACCATCCTGAAGTATACCTGATGGTATTGCTTATCGATGAGCGTCCGGAAGAAGTAACTGATATGGCTCGTAACGTAAAAGCAGAAGTAATCTCTTCTACTTTCGATGAGCAGGCAGAGAGACACGTGAAGATCGCTTCCATCGTACTGGAAAAAGCAAAAAGAATGGTGGAGTGCGGACATGATGTGGTAATACTTCTTGACTCTATCACCAGACTCGCACGAGCATATAACACTGTGGTTCCATCTTCCGGTAAAATTTTATCAGGTGGTGTGGATGCAAACGCTTTACATAAACCAAAGAGGTTCTTCGGAGCTGCAAGAAATGTAGAGAACGGCGGATCATTGACCATCATCGCTACAGCCCTCATCGAAACTGGTTCGAAAATGGATGAGGTGATCTTTGAAGAATTCAAAGGTACAGGTAATATGGAGCTTCAACTCGACAGAAAGCTTTCCAACAAGAGAGTTTACCCTGCTATTGATGTTCCTGCATCCGGTACAAGAAGAGAAGATCTTCTTATGGATAAAGATGAATTGTCAAGAGTATGGATACTCAGAAAATATATGTCTGATATGACTTCTATAGAAGCGATGGAGTTCTTAATTGACAAGATGGCTAAGACCAAAGACAATAATGAATTCCTGGTTTCTATGAACGGGTAATTCATTTTCTAAATAATATTAAAAAGCGACCTCACAAGGGTCGCTTTTTTTTGTTTGCTCATGTTTGTCCTAAAGGATATAGCTTTTCCGGAATCCATAATTTAACCGTCATCCCTGCGAAGGCAGGGATCTCCAAATAAAGTTGCGCTGTAACCTCAAACTTAACGATTCTATGATGCATTCTCTTGCTGTTTGTCTCGACTGAATGCAAAAGGACGAGATCCCTGCCTTCGCAGGGATGACGGTAATGTCGCAGGTGACTTTAAAAACAGAAAGTCTATTCAGGGAAATACATTTCAAGGGATTTATGGGTTACTCGTAGCATTCTACATTTTTTCTTAGCTTTACATATTAAGAGTACTTTTAAGAACATTCTCTATGTCAAAATTTATTAAAAGAAAAGCCCGTGAGGCAGGCCTTGCCCCGGGAACTCTGACAGATCACAACCCCAGCAATGAAGCCGCCGAGATCAATGTGATCCATTATGATGGCGAGAATCTTGAAGAAAGAAAAGTGATCAATGCGGATGAATGCTCTGTCTATAAAGGCAGCCTTGGTGTTACCTGGATCAATGTTGATGGAGTAAAACAGGTAGATGTGATTGAAAAAATAGGAAAGTGCTTTAACCTTCACCCACTTTTACTGGAAGACATTGCCTGCGGCGGACACCGCCCGAAAATAGATGACTACGATGATCATCTTTTCATTGTCATCAACATGCTGTCGTATGATGATACGCGCAAAGACATAATATCTGAACAGGTGAGCTTTGTGCTGGGAGAAAATTATGTGCTCTCTTTCCAGGAAGATATAGAAGGCGACCTTTTCACTCCCAGCAGAAACCGCTTAAAAGGGAATAAAGGAAAAATAAGAAAAGCAGGAGCTGACTATTTAATGTACACTCTCGCCGATACCATCATAGATAATTATTTTATCATCCTGGAGAAAATGGGAGAGCGTATTGAAGAAATGGAAGTAAGGCTTACCACCAACCCTACTCCGGCGCTTTTACATTCCATTTATAATTTAAAACGGGAAATCATTACCCTGAGAAAATCTGTCTGGCCATTGAGAGAAGTACTGAGCCGGATGGAAAGGGATGAAACTCCTTTGATAAAAGATGGGACCAAAATTTACATACGCGATGTGTATGACCATACCATACAGGTGATCGATGCCATCGAATCTTACAGAGACGTGCTGGGCGGCATGCTGGACATTTACCTTTCCAGCGTAAGCAACAAAATGAACCAGGTGATGAAAGTGCTTACAGTTATCTCCACCATTTTTATTCCTCTAACTTTTATCGCCGGTGTCTATGGCATGAACTTCCGGAAAAATTTTCCCGAGCTGGATTGGGAATACGGCTATCCTTTTGTATGGGGAGTAATGATCGCTGTTGCGGGAGCAATGGTGCTTTATTTCAGGAAGAAGAAGTGGTTTTAGAAAGTGGCCTTTCCGGGGACAGCTGGGAAACTTGGACAATTTAAAGCCCATGCCTTAAGACATGGGCTTTTTAAATGTTCTCGTTCGGCAACTATGAATCTAAAACGTCATCAATGCAAATCTCTGGGTGCTTTTACGCTGACCAAAAATCAACAAACAATTGTCATTTATTTGCTCGCAAACTTTTGGCCTTGTAATAATATCAACATCCTTTGAGGAGAACAATGATTTCTTTTCTATTTTACCATTATTATCTATTTGCACACATACAACATGTGATTCTTTGTATGGAACAAAATTAAAGGTTTTGCCTTCTACAGAAGAGACTAAATTTTTAGGATTGTCATTAAATACAAAATATAATTTATCAGAAGCTACAGCCATGGAATAAGATGAAAAAAAGCCTCCGTCATTTGAGGTAATTTGTGTCTTTGGGATTTTTGTAGCCCATTGAATATTTCCTTCGGGATTTATGTTAATTACAATAATGTCATTATAATGATATTTATAAACAGTAGTAGTGCTCATTCCACCATTTGGATTAGAAGTAGTGTACGTATGTACTCTCACAAAATATTGCTCACCGGTAAGTACCATACCTCCATCACTTCTTATAACAAGATCATCTAATGAAAACTGATACAACTCTATATCTTTACCCTTCTCTGCCTTCTTCTCTATTTTCTCTGCCTGCTTTTCAGTAAGTTCCATGGTAATAAAATCGCGGCCTGTCCCCTGACCATGGCCGTCAACTTAAGGAACAGAATCACTGTAGACTTTGTGTCCTAAATTAAAGAGCAAATGTGTCCGTCATCCCCGTGAAAACGGGGATCTCTAACTCCTGCACAAACTTAACTATTTTAACAGTGTACAGAAGTTGGGGATTCCCCTGTTCAGGGGAATGACGGCAAACTTTCCATCTTTAACTTACAATACAATGTCTGTTAGGATGCCCTCATCAAAATCCTTAAGTTGACGGCTATGGTGTCCCGACAGGCCATAGAGAAATAGATCTCAACCCTCGCCGTCATTCCCGCGCAGGCGGGAATCTCCAAATAGAGAGCAGCCATTACTATTTGAATAATTTATATTTGATGCATTCTGATTCTTAGTTTAACAGAGTACAAAAGGACGAGATTCCCGCCTGCGCGGGAATGACGGAAGCTGCGGTAGGTAATTTTAATTTTTCAATGTCTATCCTCATGCTTCTTAATTTATTTTTTACCTGGAAAATTGCATCGTGTTGGTTCTCACCTACCATCAACGGATCAGTGGTCAGACGACTTGTCAAATCTGGTATTGACGAGTGAATATTCCGCCTGATAAAAAAAATCAGAGGGTTAAATATATAAGCCGTCAGACCACTACGGCTCGTTCATTCACAAACTAAAAATCTCTGCACTTTCAGTGCAGAGGTTTGGAAAAGAAAGAATGAAATTCTTTCCTATTCTTCCAATATTATATTGTCGTTATCCTGATTGGA
>JAIERY010000450.1 GCA_019746425.1 Cytophagaceae bacterium | reverse complement strand
ATATATCCATGCGGGAATAAACTACGATTGGGTTACTAACCCGCAGACAGGATACCGGTATGATATAAACAAGCACTGGACTGAGATTGAAACCATCGACACTAAAGCAGGCGATATAAAATATGTATGGGAATTGTCCAGGTTTAGCTACCTCTACACTATAATAAGATATGATTACCATTTTAAGGAAGATCAATCAGAGTTTGCGATAAACAAAATGCTATCCTGGATTGATAAAAACCCTTTAAATCAAGGACCGAATTTCGCCTGCAGTCAGGAACTGGCCATAAGAATTTTAAACTGGGCATTCGCTTTATATTATTACAAAAATGCTCCGGCTCTTACAGAAGAAAGATTTCAAAAAATAATCAACTCGATTTATTGGCAGGCAAAGCATGTAAGGGGCAACATCAATTTTTCCCTCATCACTGTAAGAAACAATCATGCCTTGACAGAATGTCTTTTACTTTATACTGTTGGTTTGCTATTCCCGTTTTTTCCTGAAGCATCTTCATGGAAAATAAAAGGCAAAGAGCTATTGGAACAGGAAGGATTATACCAGATTTATGAAGATGGATCCTTTCTGCAGTTTTCCATGAATTATGAGAGAGTAGTTATTCAGTTGTTTACATGGGCATTTTATCTTTCAAAAGCCAACGAGGAAAGCTTTTCGCAGGAGTTAATTATAAGACTGAAAAAAGCCGGTGACTTTTTATACCAGCACCAGGATGAAAAATCAGGAATGCTGCCCAACTACGGAGCAAATGACGGAGCTTTATTCTTTCCATTAAACAATTGTTATTTCAGAGATTACCGGCCGCAATTAAATGCGTTAAATTATTTTTTAACAGGAAATTCACTCTATCAGGAAGATGACTGCAATGAAGATATTTTCTGGTTTGCAAATATTGTTAATGCCTACCCTTCATTGAAAGAAAAAAAATCTCAGGAATTTTCTAGCGGGGGTTATTATTTGTTAAGAGAAAAAGAAAAATTTTCTTTTCTACGTTGTGGGAATCACAAAGACCGTCCATCACAGGCAGACAATTTGCATCTTGATATATGGTGGGAAGGAAAAAATGTTTTACGTGACGGAGGATCATTCAAATACAATGCCTCCAAAGAAGATATATCCTTCTTTATGGGAACTGCCTCACACAATACCGTTATGATTGAAAACCATAATCAGATGCTGAAAGGCGGAAGGTTTTTATGGTTTCACTGGTCGCAGGCTGTGAATGCTTCAATTTCCGAAACGGAAGAAGAAATTACTTTTGAAGGAAAAATTCATGCTTATAAGCAATTGGGCAAAAAAATATACCACACCCGAAAAGTCAAGCAATATAAAAACCAGTTATTGTGGGTAATAGAAGACACCATTGAAGGGAATAGTCTTCCTTTAAAACAGATATGGAATCCTTCGGAAGATTTTTTCAAAGAAAATTTCAAGATAAAAAGTTTTGATGCCACAGGCGGAGAAATTCATTTCCA
This sequence comes from Cytophagaceae bacterium, assembly GCA_019746425.1. Lineage (GTDB taxonomy): Bacteria > Bacteroidota > Bacteroidia > Cytophagales > Cytophagaceae > JAIERY01. Next base: position 38,389 of record JAIERY010000450.1, on the reverse strand, counting down.
AACAGAAGAAGTATATTATTCCCCCACGTATGGAGTAAAAGAAAAATCAAAACAGATAATCTTTAACACCTCCGGAAATTATTTCAAGACCATCATCAGCAAGCATAAATTTTACTTTGGAAGCAATTAGCAATAATATATGCGACTGAATCTTTTGGTAATTTTTCATTTTCTTTCTCATGCCTTTGTATTTCCACAAAGTGTTTTCTTAACAACTTTTTCCGGAACTACCTGCTATAATGTCTTATCCTATAACCTGGATCTGGACATCGATATTAAAAAAAGATATATAAAAGGATCGAATACCATTCACTATAAAACGGAAGATGATTTCATTCAAATAAAAATAAACCTCTTTAAAAATCTTAGCATTGATAGTATTGTATTCAAAAATCAAAAGCTTACATTTTCCCACGACTCAAATGAGGTGACAATAAATTTTTCTTCTCTCCAGAAGAAAGGAGGGAAAGGATCATTTATAATATATTATCAGGGACAGCCTCATGAGGCACGTAATGCTCCCTGGGATGGAGGTTTCGTATGGAGAAAGGATACGCTGGGAAATCCCTGGGTGGGTGTCGCTTGTCAGAATGAAGGTGGTTCATTATGGTGGCCCTGCAAGAATCCATTGTATGACAAGCCCGACTTTGCAACAATGAGTTTTACTATTCCCGATAGCTTATTCTGTGTATCCAACGGCAACTTAATAAAAGAAACACCGGTAGGTAATGCGAGGAAAAAATTTACCTGGGCAGTAAGCTACCCTATAAATCATTACAACATTACATTGAATATAGGAAAATATTCGCATTTCTCAGAGCCATATAAAAGAGAAGACAGCTGCGCTTTCCCTCTTGACTATTATGTGCTTACCTATAATCTGGATAAAGCAAAAGAACATTTCAAACAGGTACCGAAAATATTAAAAGCCTATGAGCATTTCTTCGGTCCCTATCCTTTTGAACGTGATGGCTATGCCCTGGTAGAGACTCCTTATTGGGGAATGGAGCATCAGTCATGCATCGCTTATGGAAATGATTATAAGAATGAATTAATTGATTTCGATTTTATCATAGTACATGAAACTGCGCATGAGTGGTGGGGAAATAGTGTGACAGCTTATACCTCTCAGGAATTGTGGATACATGAATCATTTGGGACATATGCAGAATCACTGCTTCTTGAATATTACTATGGAAAGGAAGCGGCCATACAGTACATGGAAAAGCAGAAAACTAAAATTAAAAACAAACAGCCATTATTTCGTGATGACAATTACTTTGTTATAGAAGATACCGATATTTATTATAAAGGATCATGGATGCTGCATACCTTAAGACACGTAATCAAGGACGATAATTCATGGTTCAATATTTTATATAAACTGAATGAGGCATATAAATACAAATTGATCAGCACGGGTGGAGTAATACTTTATTTTGAAGATGCCAAAAAATCAAATGTGGAATTATATCCAATATTCAGCATTTACATTAGCAATACAGTTATTCCTATGTTTTGCTATTATGTAAAAAAAGAAAAAAGCGGCACATTTTTATATTACAAATGGAATACTACAAATCAGGATTTTATTATGCCTGTACATTTACAGCTGAAAAATAAAAAAGAATTAAGATTAATATCCTCTGCTGAATTTCAAAAAATAAAAATTAAAGCTTCCCAGGCTAAAGACATCAGAGTAATGACAGAATTATTCTATGTAGACTATAAAGACCTTTCTGATAAAAAATAGGCTTCCTGCTATCTCTTCATTTAACAATTTAAGTTTTAGACGGTTATATTATTAACTTTTTCCCCATTACTATGAAAGACCGTCTAATTTATAAAGCCTCTGCGCTTTTACTTTTTATCATATTATTTTTTACAGGGCTGTACTTTGCCAGAAACTTTCTGATACCTGTCGTGTTCGCCGTTTTGCTGGCTATGTTATTGCTGCCTTTATGTAAATGGCTTGAAAAACGATTACCGAGAATCCTTTCCATACTAATTTGCATCCTGTTAATAATCTCTATTGTAGCCGGAATTATATTTTTGTTTTACTCACAAGTGGTGAATTTTGCAAATGATTTTGAAGAGGTAAAAGAAAAACTTAATGAAAAGCTATCTACTGTACAGGATTATATAGAATCGAAAACCAATGTTCCTGCAAAAGAACAGATGAGTTGGGTAAAAGAAAAATTTTCAACATTCTTAAACTCTTCCGGGTCATTTGTAAAATCAATTCTAATGGCATTTACGGAGGGGGTTGTAACTTTTGGATTAATACTTATTTATATATTTTTCTTTCTATTATACAGGGAAAGATTTAAAAATTTTATTTTAAGATTATTTACTCAGGAGCATCATGAAAAAGTAGAGTATGTAATCAACAACACGAAGGATTTAATATTAAAATATCTTTCCGGTTTGCTGATTGCCTTAACTATTCTCAGCGTAATGAATGCTATAGGTCTTTTAGCCCTGGGAATAAAGCAGGCTATCTTTCTTGGCTTCCTTGCAGGTTACTTAAATATTATTCCTTATGTGGGAACATTGGTAGGAAGCATCTTTCCTATCATTATGGCCCTGTTATTTAAGGACTCAATGTTTTATGTAATTGGAGTAATTGCTGTATTCTTATTTAATCAGTTTATTGACAATAATATCACTACGCCAAATGTGGTAGGCTCACATGTGCAGGTAAATCCTCTGGCAACTATTATGTCTATTATTATCGGAGGCATTGTCTGGGGAATCCCCGGCATGATCCTATTTATTCCTTTGGCGGGAATTTTTAAAATTGTATGTGACAACGTTGATGAATTAAAACCAATTGGATATTTGATGGGAGAAAATGAGAAGGAAAAAGAAAAAAGTACTTTATTTCAAAAAATTAAGGGAATATTTAAAAAGAAAAAAGCATAAAAAATCCCCCGTCTCCGGGGGATTTTTTATTGAATAAGCTTTTTATAAGCTTAGTGATTTACCGTGAGCTTTTTGTATGCAAATCCATCTGCTTCATTACCTACCCTTATCACATACATGCCACCTGCAAGATTGGATGTATTCAATGTAAATCCATGTGCTCCATTTTCGATAACACCTTGAGCTACTATTTTACCTAATTCATCGTACACAAGATATGCATAATCTTTAGCAGAAGGATCAGAGAATACCACATGAGCTACATCCATGGCAGGGTTAGGATATACAATCAACTCTTTGCCTGCCAGAAGATTGTATTTCAGACTGGTTGGAACACCTCCTGAACCGAACTGGTATGCAGTCTGGTAAACTTCTTTTGTATTTACATCCTGTATAAAGACAACTACTCCAAGTTCTGCTGCATTATAAACATCGCCTGGCAGGAAGGTCCACTGGTGATTCAGGAAAGTTGAATCACCTTTTCCATAGTTATATGAATAGAAGGTACCAGCCGCATCAGGAAGCATTCTCGTTAGTACCCACTCGTAGTTACCAGGAGCAGTCACATAACGTTCTATCACTGCCACATGCACCACGAAGTCGTTTTTAACACTATCCGTTGCGAAGAACTTAATTCTTGCATCAACAGTGTTTCCTGCAATATTGGTTTGCAGCTTGATTTTAAATTTCGATGTCTCAAGTGATCTTCTATCGATGTCAACAGTATCTAACGCAGGACCGAAGTCATAATTTCCATCCAGCGCTTTAAAAGGCACTGCGCCTACTCCATACTGCAACACTCTTGCACTAGGATCAGCTGTGTTTCGCTGATTCATCGGATCAGGAGCAGGGAAACTTGTATGATAATGTATGGCTACCACATCATTTGGTCTTAAATTATTTACCAGGTTATTCATATTGGCATCGTTGGCCGCAGCAGCTACAGAATTACTGTTGGTGAAGTTTTCAAGCAATATCAGTTTGTTTCTTTCTCCAACCCAAACACTATCTATTGCAAATCCGTCTTTCAGATTTAATGAATCACCTCCTGAACCAAAGGCTACCCTGAATCTTACAGCCGGTTTAGTCGCAAAAGAACTTAAACTGATCCTCGCAATTCTCCAGTCGCTATAAACTCCCGTCCAGCCAAACTGATTGATTGTTTGTCCGCCAGGATTTCCCTGAATACCGAAGTTATCATACCAGTTAATTCCGTCGTTAAGCTTTCCAACTACGCTCCATGTTGTACCTCCGTCAGTAGAAGACTGTAATACAGCGCCGGCAAATTGGTTCTGAGTAGCTGACCAGATTTTCATCGATATCATAGGCTTGCTCAGAGTATCAAAATTCAGACACGGACCATTTAAGTGTGAATCTTCGTTCACATTATAAACGCTATTCGTATCAGTAACCCAAACCTTTCTTCCGCTGCTGTTAATAATTGGCTTGGAAGAAGCTCCCCACTGCCAGCTATTGTTTTTACCATCCACTGCCCAAAAGGCATTGTCTGTTGCAAAGTTCGTTGCATATGGATCGCTTGGAGTGGGTCTGTATTGATCGAGTATATCCACTCTCTTTGTCATAGAGCTATCACATCCGCGTACGGTAGAAATAGTGTAGGTGACATTATATGCTCCCGTTCCATTGGCCATTTTATGCTTTGGATTTTTCAAGGCATTGTTTGGCGCAGGACCTGCAATCATACCAGGGCCATTGATGATTGTTCCATCGGCAAAATTCCAGGTGTATTGGGAAACCTCCTGTGAAGGGAATGCGGAAAGGTCAACAAATGCAGAGGTATCTACCGGGCATATTTTGCTCCATTTGAAATCTGTTGCGGGAATATTTCCGATAGTGACCGTTGAATCTTTAACTCCTACACAGCCTTTATCTGTAATTACGGTAAGTCTTGGCGTATAAGCCTGCTTGGCGCTTGGATTGAGTGTCTTGCTGTACACATAAGAATCTGCTACGAGCAGCGAAGTATCGCTTTCTGTATTGAAATCCCCAAAGTTCCATTTGTAATTGGCAATAGTACTTGCAGGATCAAAAGATATATCTGAAGTCGATCCGTCAAACAGAGTAGGACTAGTTGCACAATAGTCGGTAATGGTGAACTTCGGCTTCGGTACCCCATATACGTTAATCAATGTATCGCGGAAATTGCTGCAACCATTGGCATCCGTAAATGTATATCGTATAGTGTGTGCGCCGATCGTAGCAATATTAGGTACGAAGAAACTACCGCTTATCCCCTGATTACCTCCAGGCAAATCTGTAAAGGCATCCGATTGCTTGATATAGCTTGACTGCATTACCACAGTAATCTGGAAAGCATTATCCGAGGTACAGAATGCTGTATCAATCACAATTACCGAATCAATACGTGGAAGCGGATTTACCGTAACAATTACCGAATCCATTACTATAGCACAAGGTCCGGCTCCGTCAGGATCATTGGTAGTGAGATATAATTTTACAGGATTACCATATGTACCATCCGCAGGTATTTCTGAAACATCAGGTGTATAGCTGGATGTTAAAGAAGATGTATTTCCAAATACGCCTACTCCTCCCGACCATGTTGACCCCAGGGGAGATGATGTATATTTATATTGACTTGTTCCATTAAGGTTTGTGAGAGTGGTACCTGTCGATCTGCAAACGGCCTGATCAATTCCGGCATTTACTGTCGCTTCCTGGTTAATAGTAACACTTACCTGATCTGATACAGCCACACACGGTCCAGCGCCATCCGGGTCATTGGTAGTAGCAGTGAATGTAATAATACCTCCGGTTTTTTCTAGGTTTGTTGCGTTGTATTGGGTCACGGTCGAAGATGGAAGAAGTATGCTTCCTGTACCACCTGACCATGTCAATGAACTGGCCGTTCCTGAATAATTTCCGGCTAAAAGAATGGTATTGTCAGAACAATAAGTCATATCATTTCCGGCAAATACAGAAGCGGCTCTATTAATATTAATCCTTACCTGGTTGCTAACCGCTGTACATGGACCCCCAACCCCGTCAGGATCATCTGATGTTAAAACAAGATCCACAAACTGATTGCTGATATCTGTAGCAGTTGGTGTGTACACAGCATTTAATGTATTCACATTTGGAGTAAATGTGCCACCGGTAGGAGAAAACCATGTGCCAGGCACTGCGGCTCCAGAGAAGGCAAGTGTGCTTGCCCCATTAAGAGTTGCCATGTTGCCTTCGCAAATTATTTGCAATGGCCCAGGATTAACTGCTGCCTGCTGATTAATAGTAATGCTTACCTGATCAGAAACGGCAACACAAGGGCCGCCTACGCCATCCGGATCATTAGTGGTTGCTGTAAAAGTAACTGTACTTCCGATTTTTTCTACAGTTGTAGGAATGTATTGACTTACGTTGGAACCTGGAGACATAATAATTCCTGCGCCGCCAGTCCAGGTAATAGAGTTAGCTGATCCGCTATAGCTTCCTTGTAATAAGATGAGGTTATCAGAACAATATGTTACATCGCCGCCGGCATTGGCCAAGGGAGCTTTATTGATATTGATTCTTACTACGTCAGTCGGCGCCAGGCAAGGGCCTGCACCGTCGGGATCATTAGAAGTTAAAGTCAGATTAACAAATTGATCCGCAATATCTGTAGCTGTTGGAGTATACACAGCATTCAATGTATTTACGTTAGGTGTAAACCCACCGCCGGTCGGCGAAGACCATGCAGCCGGTAAAGATGTACCAGCAAATGCACGGGTACTGGAACCTGCAAGCGTTACGGTACTTCCCTCACAAATCACCTGGTCAGGCCCCGCATTTGCCACTCCCCTGTCATTGATCTGCACTGTTACCGTCAAAGGATCACTGGTGCAACCAGAAACTGTTTGAGTCACATAATAATTATAAGTGCCGGGATTATTATTCGCCGGTTGCGGCGGCATATAATAGAAATCGGAAATTTTTGTAGCAGGCGCCAGAGAAGCATTATTATACCAGTTATAATCAATAGCCGGATCATATAATGCACCTATGAATTTTTTCGGCGATCCATAGCAAAACTGCTCCGATTGCGCTCCCCAGAAACCATCAGGAGGCTGTAAGGTAGGCAATGGAGGTTTTGGAAAGACCGTAATGTTTTTATCAAGAATAGTAGTACATCCGGAAGCATTTACATAAGTATATCTTACGGTAAAAGTTGTCTGGGTTGGCCCAGCCGCAGAAGGATTGAATATAGTATTGTTTGCACCTGATAACATTCCGGCAGGAGGCGAGGCAGGGCTTACAATACTCATGGAAGTACCCGGTGATCCGGATAATAGTCCCGGGAAAGGATTCATATCAATAGGTCCCGCAATGTTACAGGCAACTGAAGGTAAATTAAAATCTATAGCCGTTTGTGAATTGACCGTCACTGTCTGACTCGCATAAATCTGAATAATTGTTTCACCTGTCCAGAAATCATATTGCGATGTCAGATAATTTATTACATAAGATCCTGGTGTACTAGGATTGAATTGATAGGTGGTAGATCCGGTCTGGGTAATACCTGTTCCGGAATACCCAGCGAAAGCATAGAATGGAGGGAAAAAGAAAGGAGCTCCTCCATCTACGGTATTAGGATTCAGGTTTACTAAAGCCGCTCCCTGGCAAAAAGGAGTTCCGCCATTTCTCAAAGGAGGTATCCCCAAACCTGGAGAAGTAACCGTAATAGGTTTAATTACTTTACTCACACATCCGCTAGGATTAGTGAAGGTAAATGATACAGGATATGGACCACCCACCCCTGCAATGTTAGGATAAAATTTAGTGCCGCTTACTCCTGTACCGGAAAAGGTTCCGGGTAATGAACCCGCAGGCGGAACTGCTTCCACTACAAGGTCAACTGAAGGACTGGATACAGAATATGACGGCGTTGGATTGGCAGGACTTGTATAATCAATATTAGTCGTATCGTTAACCGTTGTATTTTTGGTGATACCGCAACCCAATGTATATGTAATAGTTTTAGATCCTGACCCGGCGGCAAACGCATCAAACCTGGCAAAGCTACCGGGAAGATTGGTAATACCTGGTCCTGAAAAAGTCCCTCCTACCGGGAATCCTTCAAGTGTATCGAAGGGTGCATTTCTGCAATAACTTGTATTTAAACCAAAGAAGTTAGCCGTTGCTGTAGAGTATACTGTTAGTGTTGCTGTATTTGAAGTTGTTGTACCGCATGAGTTAGTAAGAATTACACGGAATAAATATCCGTTCTGGGAAGTCTGCGCACTATTGACTGTGAGAGTATTTGTAGTTTGTCCGCTATAAAATCCACCCGGAGCCGCACCGAACCCATTGCCATCATTCCTGTCACGCTCCCATGAATAGGTAGTGACGCCAGAAGCTACCACTGTGAAGGTTGGATTATTGTTAACGCAAGTAGTAGTATTAACTGGTTGTGTTGTAATAGCAGGGCCTGCACTTACTGTTAATGTTCCCTGGGCAGAATTTACAGATCCGCAAGCGTTGGTAATCACGCAGCGGTATTTGTAATTATTTAGCCCAGCCACATTGGAAATATTTAAAGTGGCTGTAGTCGTATTAGAATATGGAGCTGCAGCAGGCACATTCGCAAATGTTCCAGTGTTTGGATCTACTTCCCATTGATAAGTTGTAGCCCCTGTAGCTGTAACAGGAAATGTGGTCCCTGTCCCTGAACATATAGTTCTGTCAGGCGGAGGCGAAGTAACATTGGGAACCGATGCTGTAGTTAATGTCCCCTGAGCAGAAGTTACAGAACATACCCCGTTGGAAACTACACAACGGTATTTATAATTGTTAAGACCAGCTATGCTGGAAATACCTAAAGTATTGGTAGTCGTATTAGAATACGGAGCAGCAGCAGGCACATTCGCAAATGTTCCTGTGTTTGGATCTACTTCCCATTGATACGTTGTAGCGCCTGTCGCAGTAATTGTGAATGTAGTTGCAGAACATGTATTCCTGTTAGGTGGCTGAACTGTAATGATCGGAGGGTCTGTTACGGTAAGCGTAGCCTGGTTTGACGTCACAGGGCCGCAAGCCCCGGTAACCGTACATCTGAATAAATATCCATTCTGTGCAATAACTACGCCCGTCAACGTAAGGGTATTTGTACCTTGTCCGCTGTATATTGCTCCAGGAGGATCATTCCATGTTGCACCATTAAATCGTTCCCAAAAATAAGTTAATCCTGTTCCTGTTGCAGTCACTGTAAAGCTTGTATTGCCACCGGTACATACTGATTGATTTCCGGGGTTACCAGTAATATTCGGATTCTGAACGCTGGTTAAACTGCAATGAACCTGTCCATCTCCCGCTGCATTCCCTGCCATGATAGCCGTTCCGCCTGATCTGGCTATACTACCCGTAGATGCGGCCGTAATTGCTCTTACTTGTACTCCCGTAATTCTGATTGAATCTAAAGGACCTGCTCCGGTTGAACCTCCTGATACATTAAACTGAAATGATATAGTAGTTGCTGATACTGTTATTGCACTGATACCTGATACCCCACCACCATTAGCAGTAATAGCGGGCGTGGCGCCGGTATTAAATTCAAAATTAGCTGGAGTGGACATAATATATGTCTGATTATTTCCAGCATTAAAGTTTGCAAAATTAGTCTCTGCAATGATGATCATTCCCAAAGTAGTATAGCCAGCTGCTCCAACGCACATATTTGTTTGTGCGGCTGCAGGTGTTACTACAGTATTTTGTGTATAACCTGAGGTAAGACCTACTAAAGTTATTAGTGCAAAAAGTAGGATGCGGTAAAGTTTTACCATAAAATTAAAGTTTTTATATGCTCGAATAGGGACCAGAAAGCCTATTAATCCGGAAAAATCCAAATTAGTAACCTTTTTTATTAAAATAGTTATATTTTTGATTAATTATATCCTCTTAATTACTCGACATTGGTGATTTCACCTTTACTGTCCACTTTTATAAGGCAGATGATATTATCCTTTGCGGAAGGATCATCGCCGAATTCCAATGTTCCAAGGATAGCATAACCGCCATCAGAGGTTTTTCTGACCACTTTTCCCACATCCAGACCGGCACCACCGAAAGTTTTTGACCATTCTACATTATCCCCGCTTGCATCCACTTTAAAAAGGTAAATATCTCTCCCCCCCGCCCCAAAAGAGGTAGTTGAACCTAAGACCACAAAACCACCGTCTTCAGTTGCCTGAATCGAACGGGCAGCATCGACTCCCGATCCTCCATAAGTTTTGAACCATATTTTATTAAGCGATATGGCATCACCCACTTTCATCACATAAATATCATCTGTGCTGGTTTGTCCGGTAAAATAATATGCAGCTTCCATAAGAGAGTGAGTTATTTCCATCCCAGTACTCATCGTGTTTTCTAAGTAAGTTGTCTTTTCTGGAGCATTGTTTTGAAAACCCAGCGAATTTGTATTGATCCATCTGGGAGAAGCTCCTGTTGCAAAACCTATTGCACTGGTGCTTATTAAGTACCCTCCATCACCTCTCTGAACTACATTGGAAGCAAAATCCTTAACGTTCGGGTTTAACGGATCGATAGGCAATATCTGCGTCCAATCCTGATTACCATTGGCAAATAATTTTACGATGAAAATATCTTCGTTACCGGCGGTGACAGTATTGCCCACCACAATATATCCTCCGTCTGCTGTTTGCCTGGCACACACACCTTCCTCATTCTTACCGGAAATTCCAATGATTTTTGACCATTGCACACTTCCGGCCCCATCTGTTTTAATCACATAAAAATCTGTCTTGTTGGAATCGACTCCTGTAATGTATCTGTATGTGCCTGCTAAAATAAAGCCTCCGTCAGAAGTTTGCTGCACAGAACTGCCCTGGTCATCCAGACTATCGCCATATGTTTTATGCCACTCTTCGTTTCCTCTTGAATCAGTCTTTATTAAATAAATATCTTGTCCGCCAATTCCATAACTGCTTGTTGTACCTATAATAATATATCCTCCGTCACCTGTAGGCTGCATGTCAGAAGCATCATCTGCTTCTATACCTCCAAAATACTTGATAAATCCTTTAGAAAGATTCATCTCTTCTTTTTTACAACTCAAAAGTGTAAGCGAAACAAAGGGAATCAATATGAAAAAATAAAATTTACGCATTTTTAACCTTAATCTTTTTAGGCTTATAAAGTGATTTAAGATAACCTACAGAAATCATGATATTATGTAGTTTGCTGTCGCTGTCTATATATCCATAATAATAGACAAGCTCATTATTGGAATATCTGTTTTTTACATTGACAATGTTTCGCAACCCAAGGTTGTACCTCACATCTAATATCGCATAGCCATACCCGATTTTGTATCTGGCGCCGGCTCCAAACACAGCTGAATAATTCAGCTTGTTTCTCAAACTGCTCATCTGTACAGAAGGCCCGGAAGCATCGTTATCGTTTTCGATACTGGTTCTTTTTATATTTCCGCTTGATGCAAGAAACAGGTCTAGGGACATTCCGGCCTGAATAAAAGGAACAAGTTTCTTTTTCCCGAAATTGTACTTCAACGTAACTGGCAAATGCATCCAGGTCTGATTTTCTATCAGGTTCAGGTTTGTGTAGGAAAATAACTTTTCGCTATCCATCTGATATTTTTTTCCGGAGAAAAGTATTGCTGTATTGATTTGAAAATTTTTATACAGAAGTATATCCGCGATTACTCCAAACTGATACCCCATTCCCGGAGAATATTTTACTTCTGAATTATTTATATTGTCAGTACTGAATTCCTGGCTCAGATGCATCCTGCTTTGATTGACTCCGCCTATCAAACCAATTGAAACCACAGGAAGCGTTCTGTAAGTATTGTACAGATAAATAAATTCGGCTGGATCCAGCGCTTCGTTTACTTTATATTCAGGATCTTCTTTTAAGAGTGCGAGCAATGTCTGCTCTGCCAGTTCATCTTCATCCTGAAAAAGATAAGTCAGAATCAGCACCCGTAAAGCAGAAAGTTTTTCTGCCCTCGTAAATCCATCTTTCAGACAGCCTTCAAGCATGGCAGGAATACCGCTGAGCTTTCCGGCATCATAAGCATCCTGCGCATCATTTAATGTTTGCGTACAAACATTGACAGAGTCCTGTGCCCTAACCGAAATACCTGAAGTAAAAAATCCCAGTAAAATGGTAAGTAAAAAAAATTTAAAATTCGAATTATTCATTACTGTCACAAAATCATATTCATCAATAAAATCATTTAATCATGGTCAAAACTATTCTTCTTTTACAGCCTCGCTGCTTGGCAGATGCGGGCAGGTTCTCTGATATTTGATATCATCAAGTGGTGCCACATAACGCTCCCATTCTCTTCCCGTCATATTTCTATTGACTTTATCGCAAATTTCATTTGCCATAAAGTCAATATGAGTAGGCCAGATTCTTATCAGTTTGTCTACACAACCTACCAGAAGTTTATTTCCGTCAGGACTGAATGCCAGCGACCATGCCCACGAATTGTGATCTTTTAATTCAAGCGGAGCCTCGTTGAGGTTATTCATATTATAGATCCTCGCACTAGCGTCAAAGCTTGCAGTGGCCAGGAATCTGGCATCGTTGCTGAACTTAATATCATTGATCCTTGCTTTCTGACCGCTAAGCGTGCCTATTAGTTTTTTCTCTTCTGCATTCCAGATCCGGATCGTTCCGATGTCATCGCCGGCAGCAATCCATTTTCCGTTTTTACCAAATGTCACGGCATGAATTGTTCTTCCTTTTTTCTCAAACAACACTGTCTCTTTACCATTCTCGATCAATATTACCTGGCCTTTGTCATCTCCCACTGCAAGCGTCTGATTGTCGGGAGCAACTGCTACACATTTGATCTTAGCAGATATTTTTGCCACCAATGCAGATTTATCTTCATTCACATCCCATCGTAATATGCTGCTGTCACCTGTTCCTGCAGATACCAATCCGTTACCGGTAAATATCAATGAAGCGATATGTCCTTTATGGCCGCTTAATACTTTAGGTGCTTCTGTTGGATTGGCAAGATTGATCAGCTGAATGGTAGATCTGTCACCACCAACCGCAAGCCAGCTGTTGTCTGGGCTAAGCGCAAGCATTCTGTTCACAAATCCATTCTGTAAAAGTAATTCACTGGTACCATTTTCAAGATTCCACTTAATTACTTTACCATCGCTGCCTCCTGTGTATACAAACTTAGCATCGGGAGAATACACAATAGACCTCACAGCGTTGGTATGACCTTTTAGACTATTGTAATTATTCGGCTTAAGTGTTTTCAGTGCGTAATACAAGCCATCATATACGTCGTGGTTATGCTCATTACCGCCGTTGTCTTTATGGAAGCGGTATGCCTGCATGGCAATAACGCTCTTTCTCATAGTATCTTCTATCTGCAGCGATTTCACCGCCATAGACTGAGCGATAGAAAGCAAACGCAATCTGTAAGCTTTGTCAGCATTTTGATCGGCTAATGTTTTTGCTTCTGTAGCCTTTTTTTCATTCTCTTTAGCTATTTCAGCCTGTCGCTTTGCTTCATCTGCGTTTTTCTTTGCTATTTCACTTTGCTTTTTAGCTTCATCGGCATTTTTTCGGGCTATAATAGTTTGTCTTTCTGCTTCATGAGCATTAGCGATAGCAATTAACTTCTGATCATCTGCCTCCTTTTTTGCTGCAACTGCTTTTTTCTTCTCGTCCTCAGCATGTTGCTTTTCTAAAATTGCTGACTTTTCATTGGCTTCAGCTTTAATACGCAAATCATCCGCCTCAATTTTCTGCACAATCGCGAAAATCAAAAAACCAATGGAAATAACCGCCGCCGTACCAAGGATGATCGCCACAATTCTGGTTCTCTTCAGCATTCTTCGCTGAAGCATTTCCTTGATCTTCTGCTCTGTCTCAAAAGCCTGCTTACTTGTTTCAAGGAACACCATAGTTCTCTCGAAGGCAGGATTATATCTTGATGCCCAAACCAATGACGGCTTGTGTTTGTCTTTCCAGTTCAAGGCAAGCTGCAGATCGGGTGGTCTCCACAAACCGGTTTTTCCCTGCTGATACATCGCAGCAGCTTCAGAAAGCCTTTGGTACATATCAACCGCTTCACCTTCTTCTTCCACCCATACTTTTAATCTCACCCAGATACGCATCAAGCTTTCGTGAGAAATGTCGATCATCGTATTGGCATGGAGAGGTACTCCTATAGGAGGCATTAATAAAGATCTTCCGGGAGCTCTGAATCTTTCTATCACTGCCTTCACTTCCTCTTCAGGAGCATTGGCAATAGCTGCAATAGTGCCTAATCTTGTCGGACGACGTATACCATGATTGTCTCCGCCTTTTTCTGTCAATGCCTTGAACAGAAATTCCGCAATCTCTTTTTGTCTTGGAGTAAGTTCTTCAAAAGCTTCATTCGCGTGCTGCGATAGAGCTTCCTTCATTCCTCCTATAGATTCGTAATGATGTAAGTCTAATACTTCTCCCTCTTCATGGTTCTGCTCCCAGAAATTCCAGGTACGCATCAAGGCGTGTTGAAGAATAGGAAGCTGATCGGGGTTATCACCCAGGTCATTCAAAAGCTGCTGAACCAATCGCGGAGCAACAGCTGCTCCTCCTACCGCTACCGGACCAGCAATGGCTGCCCTCTTCTGTTCCCTCGTCATCTGAGGAATAAGGTAGTGGCTATCGTTGATCAGCTTGGTAAGTTCAGGAAACTGCGCGCACTCACCGATAAAGTCAGATCTCATGGTAATGGCAACATATATAGAAGCGTCACTTCTTACTGCTTCCAGCAGAAGGTTCACAAAAGCCAGAGACTCGTTGGATGTACCGCTTCCTTCTTCACTTTTCTTGAAACGGAACAATTCTTCAAACTGATCGACTAATATTAATATGTTCTGATTCTGACTGCTCTTTAATTGCTCAATTGCTTCTACCAGGCCAAGAGAAGAACCTCTTAATAAAGTAGAAGTAATGGTTTTCTTTACCTGCTTTTCTTCTCCTTCTGCAATAACATAATCTACATTGCTCTTTAATAAAGACTCTGCAAGATTATCAATAGGGCCACCGCCCGGACGGGTTACTACCACGTTCCAGTTAGCGCCGGATTGTGTAAGAAAACCACCATATAATATAGGGATAACGCCACAATATAAAAATGAAGACTTACCGCTACCGGATGCACCGATAACTGCGACGAATTTATTCTGATTCATCTTCATCAGAACTTCGTCGCTTTGTCCTTCACGGCCGAAGAACAAATGACTCTCGTCAATACCGAAAGGTCTTAATCCCGGGAAAGGATTATGCCTTACTTTTACCCTTTCGGATTCGTCCTGTAATACATCTGTTATTGTACCGCTGCTCATCTTACTTTATTATTTATTTTTGCCATAAATGGTTCTATTGAAAGATGCATGCCATCCTTATTTTCAATAATGGAAATACCCTGAGTGCCTAATTTCTTTGCATCGAGCTTATGATTTTTTTCTGTAAATATAACTTTGGTTAACTCGCCTTTCGTCCTGCCCAATCCAGGTGCTTTTAATAAATCAAGCACTTTCATCTGTACCCACTGCTGATTGATTCTGCCATAATAAATCATGGCCACATCACATTTTCTCAGGTTATCAAAATGCTGATTTCTTACCTGAAGCAGATCTCCTTTAAATACAGGAATAAGCACTTCATTGCCTTTCGCTTTGATGATCTCCATCAACTCATTGCCTGCAGCCATATCCGATTGATCGAAAACTATATACACTATAGGCAAACCTGTAGAAGAAGCAGTATCTGCTACTGTCAGGGGCTTATCGGCATTATCAATTAATTCATATCTGATAATATTCTTGAGATCTTCGAGAGGAGTCTGCACTACTTCTGCCCCGCTTAATTTTTCAGCATCCCTTTTCAGGTTCTCAATAAATATTTTCTGCTTTTCATCCGTAAGCTTCACCGCTGGCGAAACCCAGATCAGCCTGTTAAAGTCAAAAGACCTTTCACCCGGAACAGCGCTTGCATAACTGCAGTGCTCTGCCGCAATCTGGTTCTGGATGTCTACAATGGATTTATCAGGTCCTTCCGGAACTTCTCCGTAAGAATCACCGATAAGATGTATAGATAATTTGCATTCACTTAAATCTCTTTTGATCACTGCTTCCATTTCACGCACATTGCTTGGCAATGTATGATCAGGAAGCACACGATAACCATGTCTCTGAAGCTCTCTTTTGATCAGGTCTCTTTCCAGCAAAAGATCATATCCGGTTTCTGCCAGGTAAACAGCATCAGGTTCCTGTTTCTGCTTAGGCTCTCTTTCAATTTTTACCTGCTTCAGAATATCATAGATATCATGAGCAAGATCATCCAGCTTCATCCAGAAATTTTTCTCTGCTTCCGGAAGGAAAAAATTATTGATTTCTTTAAAATCTCCTGTGATAAGATCTGTCTCAAACATGTCGTACCCAAGCAAAGGTCTTATCCTGGAAGGCTGCTGCTCTACGGCGACAGGAAACTTAACCACTTTAAATATTCTTTCCTTTTCTCCGATTTTCAATGTTCCGTTTTTCTCTGCTTCGGTATAAAATACTTCGATATCTTCGATACTGTCGCTTTGCCTTACATACTGAGGAGAAACTACAGAGATCAATACACAGGCTTTTTTCAGTTCAGAAGCTACCGGTTTTTCTTCATTGGCATAATGAAGAAATCTGGGCTTCTCGCCTAATATCTGAGTAAGTCTTGTTTCTAAAAATTTATGAAAACTGGATACCCAGCCCTTATTTGTGTTTTGGGGCAAGGGGAGGTTATCTTTTTTAGAATAACTAATAAATATGTCGTATTCGAACTGCATTAGCTTAACGGGAACGCAAAATTACCAATTGTTTTTTAATTTATACTTAATAAGACTGTTAAGAATTTACCACTTCTTCTTCATTTTCTTCCACTTTTGACCAGTCTGAAGCAATTACATGGATAAATTCTTTGGCCAGTTCATAATTATTAGACATTAATTCAAAAAATTTCACTTTTTCAATGCGGTATACCTTTGAATCTTCCACTGCTATCACAGAGAAGGTATTGACATCGGAGTCCAGAATGATTTTCTCACCAACCAGTTCTTTTTCTTTCATGGATGAAATAAGTTCGTTATTATCAAAAAGCCCTATTTCTCCTTCGGCCACCACAAAAATAGGACAATTGCCATTATCTCCTTTGGATATCAGAGTCTGGCCTTTTTTGTATTCTTCTACTTCTATAGTCTCTTCGAGGTCAGCAAGAATAGCGCCTGGCACTTTCGTAAATCCACGTGTCTGCTTCAGCCTTATAATTCTTTCTATTCTAAGCTCAATTTGCTTTCCGGACGTGGCAATTTTTTCATCCAGTTCTTTTTTAACAGCAGAGATCAGTCTCTGGGTTGCCTCATGATAAATCTTCCTGTCCAGGTAATGAATCACCCAGGCAGAAGTTTCCCTCAGAAGAGGGTCCAGATTGAAAAGATTAGCAATTAAATCGTCTGTTACTTTATAATCAGGAGTTACCGCCAGCGAAAATATCGCACAGGCTTTTGTCCACCTGTTTACATAATTATAATCCCTGTTGATAATATGGATCAATACCTGGGTAGAATCCAGCACCTCTCTTGGAAAGTGGGTCTGCAAACGTTCTGTTCTTTCTTCCTGAGATATATCTTCCAGCAATGGAAATAATAATGGCTGAATATCATCTTCCAGGAACACATCGAGAAGTTCGATCCCATACAAGGTTCCTTCAGCGGTACCGCTATCCAGGTTTTCTTTCACCAGTCGTATAGACTTTGTATCATACATAAAGGAAAGCAGCAGGAAGATTAAATCTCTGTCATGCTCATACTCTTCTTTCAATGCTTCTCTGATAGGCCCTCTGGTCTCATCGTCTCCTATTTCCGACAAAGCAGCCACATTCCATGCTGCATTACCAATGGCAGTCTCAAGACTCTGCTTGATTTTTACCAGCTTTTCATTGTCTACTTTAAATTCACAGTTGCTTAATGAAAGGAATATCTGGCTCCTGATTTTTTTATTGGGGAAATCAATTTTGGCCCATAATAATTCAATGGCCTTGGTTCCGCCGATACGTCCGTATATCTGGATAATTCTTAATTGCGTTTGTTCTGTCTGCCCTGTTTTGTGGAAAGCGGCTTCAAGGGAAGGCATTACTTTTTCTCCGAATGAAGCGACAACTGCTGCTGCCGCGTTTCCAAAAATGGATGAGGATAGCTGCTCTATCAGCAATGGCCAGAGCTCTGCATTACCTGATTTGCCTACGGAAAGAATAGCGCTCATTCTCACATCAGGATCCACATCTCTCATGAGAAGCAATAGATGCAATGTCGACTCATCATCTCCGTTGGTTCTACCCAATGCCTTGGCGGCATTTTCTCTTTCCTGCTTATTTCTAGACTTCACTAACTGCGCCAGCCTTGGGCCAGAGAGAGGTATATTTTCTGTTTCCTTTAAATACTGTACAGCCTGCTGGGCAAGCGTTTTTATTACAGGAGAATCATCCTCCTCTGAAATCTTTTTCACTGAATTTAATGCGGCATGAATTTTCAAATCATTGATACGCCCCAGCACATATTTTCTTATTTCCGGATTTCTGTTGCCTGAAAAATTTAACAGCACAGACTCCAGCATTACAGGCTCAATTTTCTCCATCAGTTTCAGAGAATAAATAACTCTTTCTTCATTCTCTGTTTTAAGCTCATCGTTTAAAGTTTCTGCTACGGAGAAGGCCGTTTTCACATCTTTGGTATCCTGACCCTTTTGCGTGGCAAGGGTTTTCTTTAATGTTTCCTGATACTCATAATGAAGTTTCAATACTACATAAGCATATCCGACGAAAATGAAGAATAAAAGATATGTAAAATGAATAAGTTGAAAGAACTGTAAAAATCCTAGCAGCGTAAGTAGTCCTCCCGCAATGAACACGGAAAACTGCTGGAACACTCCTTCCACTTTTGCCTGCACATCATGTCTGATGTTTCTGTCTACCGGAAGGAAAAATGTTTTAAAGATTGGTTCTTCAAAAGATTCCTTAGAGGATTGAAGAAAAAATTTAGTCAATGCAATAAGAGCGAAAAAATAAATCGCATCAATACCTTGGGTTAATAAATCATATCCCATTACCTGTCCAACTAAAGCCGATAAGGCTGTAATTCCAGCAAGTAGAATGGGAAGGATTAATAAAGCTATTTTTATACCATAATCTGTAATGATTTTCTCCCCAAAAAATATCTGCAGCACTAAACTAAAGACTGTAAGTAACCCTCCATAAAGCCCAAGAAAAGTTGCTAAACCATTTTGCTCTGTTTTATATTTTGCTGCGGTTACGGAAAGGAAAGAGTACTCGACGAAAAAAGTTGCAACAACCGACAACAAGAAGAGCAATGATAACAAACGGATATAAGGATTTTTAACAATCTCCGTAAATTTTGCCGTCGCCTCTTTTTTAACTTTTGAGCTTGATATTAATTCTTTGGTTTTAAATCTTGCAAAATATAAATTAAGTAATATCAAAGAGATTACTAATCCGCCGACACTTACAAAAAGAAAATGTTCGTCATCGCTTTTGAAAAAGCTAATGTATGTTTGCATTACCGGAATGGTAAAGAATGCAATAGACGTTGCAAACATTTGCCCCTGATCCACTGTCCCTGTCAAACGTTTTTGGTTCTTTACGTCAAAGGCACGTGTCACAATACCATAAAAACTTAAAAGACTGATTGCATTTAAAGGACCTAAAGAAGCAAAGGCAAGGTATATGATATTCTTGTCTTTGCTTGAATCAAGCATAATACTCAAAGTAAATACATATACAAGACTCAGGAAAAATGCAATTCTGACAAGATTGATAAATGCAATTCTCTTCTGCAGTGTTACGAAAACGTAAGCAGCAAACATCCCTAGAACTCCAGCAAAGGTAAAGCCTTCGGAAATGTGTTTTTGTCCCCAATTATTGATGAAGAGGGTACTGGTAGCAACGTCAAATGTTACTATGTAAATCCCTATTGCAAATGAGATTGCAAGCAACAAACCCACAGAACCCAGTTCTTCCGGTTGACAATCTAAGGCTTTAAGCAGAAATTTTTTCATAGGGACCCCAAATCAGGCAATAAATTTACCTATAATTTATGCAATCTTCAAACATTGCTGAAAATATGTGAAGGGATTGAATGTAAGTATTTTAGGAAAAAATAAAATTAAGTTCCTATGACGGAAAAATCATAGTTTAATACCAAAAGTCTGGGAATGAATTGACTGGTTGGTACTAAATAATCTTTAAATAATATTATTCATATATCAATTTGTTCCGGAAGCGCCGCAGAGGTATACACGTCAGGTTAAAAACGTCAACTAAGTTTACGAATCCTGGAAGGCTTCGCAAAATATCCTCTTATGGGTTTGCGAAGCCTTTAAGGATTTCCGTAAATCTCTATTGTTATCTGACGTTAGCCTAACGTATGCCGCACAGGAGCCAAACGGTGGCGAGCATTGGTTCAATAATTCCCAATCTGCTACAGATTTATGAAGGGAGACTACCATCAGAAGACAATAATTACTAAAATTGAATGAATTAAACACAAAATGAAAAAAGCCTTCGGGACTTTATTGGCGCTTATCATACTTTTTGCAGGAATACTCCTGATAAAAACACTCAGGTACGAGTCAAGGCAAAGCCATTATCATAAGACAAATGATATAGAAATATCAGAAACTACGGCACAAAATCTTTCAGAATCTATCCGGATCAAGACTATTTCATATGACAATTCTCCCTCTTTCGACTCTTCTGTCTTTAACAATTTTTTAATTTTCCTTGAAGATAAATTTCCGCTGTGTGATTCTTTGCTGGATAAAAAAATCATCAACAATTATAGTGTCTTATATAAATGGAAAGGAAAAAATAAAGCCCTAAAACCTGCTATCCTTCTGGCGCATATTGATGTTGTTCCTGCCGAAGGCAAATGGCAGGAGGATCCTTTCAGCGGATTGATAAAAGATAATTATATATGGGGAAGAGGAAGCCTTGACGACAAAGTAGGAGTGCTTGGCACCTTAGAGGCGGCGGAAATTCTTTTGAAGGAGAATTTCAAGCCGGAAAGAACGGTTTACTTCGCCTTCGGGCATGATGAAGAAGTGATGGGAAAAAACGGCGCGAAAAAAATTGCAGAGTGGCTCAAGGAACAAAAAGTAGAAGCAGAGTTTATTCTCGACGAAGGCCTTGTGGTAACTGAGGGATTGGTTCCTGGAATTGAAAATCCGGTTGCGCTGATAGGGATTGCAGAAAAAGGCTACCTTACTTTAAAACTTTCTGTAAAGATGCATGGCGGACATTCTTCCATGCCAGAGAATGAAACCAGCCTGGGGGTTTTATCTGAGGCAATTTCACAAATTGAACGAAACAAACCCGATGCAAAAATTACTCCGCCGGTAGACGCATTCCTTTCTTCCATTGGCCCTGAAATGCCATTTGCTAAAAAAATAATTTTTGCCAACCGATGGTTATTTGAATCTGCCATTATCAATACCTATGAAAATACTACTGCAGGAAATGCATTGGTGAGAACAACGGTAGTCCCTACCATTATCAGCAGCGGCGTAAAAGAAAATGTCATTCCCGATCTGGCTGAAGCAATTGTTAATCTCAGAACACTCCCGGGAGAATCTAATTCTGAATTGATAAAAGAATTAAAAAATACAATCGGGGATGAAAGAATAAAAATTGAGGTACTAACAGAAATAAATCCTTCTTCCGTTTCCCCTACACACACACCGGGTTTTAATATCATTGATAAAAGCATCAAACAGGTATTTCCAAACACTTATGTTGCTCCTTCTCTCATGATTGCCGGAACGGATTCCAAACATTACTCTTCTATCAGTAAAAACATTTACAGATTTCTTCCCATAAGGTTAAGCAAAAATGATCTGACCAGAATTCATGGTAGTAACGAAAGAATCAAAGTGGAAGATTATAAGAATGTGATCAGGTTTTATTATCAGCTGATGAAGAATATTTAATTGATTTTGTAGAGACGCTGCAATGCGGCGTCTCTACAAAATATTACTTTAACTTATATTTAGAAGCGCCGCAGAAATGTCCTTCGCAGTAAAACTCCAACGTATATTCTCCCTCTTTCAACTCCTGATTTCCTACTTCATAATAAGCTTTTGATTTAATATTATTATTGGAATAGTTTACAGTATTCATTATAGAATAAGAAACTTCTATGTTCTGGTCTTCATTGGAAAAATATCCTTTTTCCGAAGCCGGCGCCGGAAGCAGGTTTCCTTTAGGATCAATGATTCTGATATAAATATTTTTGTCGCCTGCGTCTGCCACCCTGTTCTCAGACAATTCAAAGTCAATCAGAAGCCTGTCTGTTTTCTTAGGAGCGCCTGCTTTTGAATATTTACCGTTCTTGCTTTTCTTTTCTGCAGAAACAATCACATGATCCACTTTCAAAATGGAGGCAACTTCCACTTTTCTTTCCATGAGCATGTAATTATTGTTCAGCTCTTCAAAGTCCTGTTTGAGTCTTTCATTCTCATTTTTCAGGTATTTATTTTCATCCGACAAAAGATTCATCTTACGCTCCATGTCTGCAATTTTAGTCATGTATGAATTCTTCATCTTCTTCAGCGACTCTGCTTCTTTTTTGAATTTTGCCAACGAAGCATTTTGTTTTATAAGTTTATTGATCTTTTTCTTTTTCGCATTCAGGTCATTGTAAGCAGATTTTAATAATCCATCAAGCTCATCATTTTTTCCTTTGAATGTCGCAAGCTCTGCATCAATGGATTTCAACTCTGCCTCAAGCTGAATTTTTACCGATGAAAGAGTTTCCACCTGTTCGGTCTTTACTTTGTTTTCATCTTCGAGACTTTTATTGTCTACATACAATAAAGTGCTGCTGCCTAAAAAGAACACTCCGACAACACCTGTTGCCACCAATGCCCATAATCTTGTCTTTTTGTTTTCTTCTGTTTTCATTTTGATAATTTTTTGAGTTGAACGAGAGAACGTGAGAACACAGCAGATATTATATACCTGTGTATGGTTGGGTGGTACAAGTGGAACGGATATAATGGAGGTTTATTGTATAGACTATTAGTCATTGAATGACTGATATAAAGTTATCCGAGGACCAAATTAAAACGCAAAAATAAACCCGCAGGGTCTTCAAGACCCTGCGGGTTGTTAATATCTGCACAAGTTAATTACTCCTTATTCTCGTAAGTATTATTTTTCCTCCAAGGACGAATGATAAGTCTGTTGGCGCGATCAAAAGTAAAATAGTTCCATACCCAATTGATCAGCGTAGCAATTTTATTTCTGAAGCCAATTAAGAAAAGTAAATGCACAAACATCCATATAAACCAGGCAAACATTCCCGCAATGCTGAATTTAGGAAAATCCACCACAGCCTTATTTCTTCCTACAGTCGCCATGCTTCCTTTATCATAGTAAGAGAATTTTTTCCATGGTTTTTTGTGAACTTTTAATTTTAGATTTTTCGCTACATTTTTTCCCTGCTGAATGGCTACCTGCGCCACCATGGCGTGCCCTCTAGGCCGATCAGCTGCAAGCATTGCGGCAGTATCTCCTACAGCAAAAATATTATCATATCCCATCACTTTATTATAATCATCTACCAGGTATCTTCCTCCTTTAACCGCTTCTGGTTTTAGGCCTTCAATAAGGTTACCGGTAACTCCGGCAGCCCATATCACCGTTTGAGAAACAATTTCCGAACCATCTCCTAATTTTACTTTCAATCCATCGTAGGATTTCACGGCAGTGTTTAATTTTACCTGCACTCCAAACTTCTGAAGGTATTCCAGAGATTTTTTTCCCGCATGATCAGACATTCCTGCCAGCAACCTCGGGCCGGCTTCCAGCAAATAAATATCCATTTTGGAAAAATCATGCTCAGGAAAATCTTTAGGCAAAACACTCCTTCTTAATTCAGACATGGCGCCGGCAAGTTCCACGCCGGTAGGACCGCCTCCTACTATTACTATATCTATTAAAGAATTCAGCTCCAGCTCATCATTACTAAGTAAAGCGTTCTCATAATTCTGCAATATTTTACTTCTTATATTCAATGCCTGCGGAACCTGCTTCATGGGCATGGCATTTTCCTGTATCTCCTTCATGCCATAATAATTGGTCTTAGAACCGGTAGCAAGAATCAAATAATCATATTTTAAATTTCCGATGGTTGTATGAATACATTTTTCTTCAGGAAAAATTTTGATCACGTCTGCCATCCTGAAATAAAAATCTTTCTGGCCTTTGAATATTCTTCTCAAAGGAGAAGCGATCGAATCGGGCTCCAACCCTGCGGTAGCTACCTGATAAAGCAATGGCTGAAAAGTATGATAATTATGCCTGTCAAATAAGACCACCTGATAAGGAGCGTTTTTCAAAGCCTTCACAATTTCTATACCGCCGAAACCTCCGCCTACTATGATTACTCTTGGATGGGAAGAATCAGGTATGTGCATAGAAATTTTTGAATGATCTGTTTTTGCATTTGGGATATTCGAAGAAGTTTGAAATTCCATGGTAAAAAATATTAGATTAAAAAAACCAAAAGGGGTGGGTATTGTTTGAAAGGGAGCTGAGATAAATTTATTTTTGAAATAATTCTAAATATTCTCTAAATATAAATATCCGATTCTTTTTAAAGCCTGTCTGTTCTTTCAATATTTTTAATTTTTCCATATCACTTACAAGCTTATTGGCAGTGGGTACAGATATTTCAAGTAACTTTGCCACAGCTTCCGGCCATATTACAGGTGTTTTATATAAATGATTCAACAACTCTTTTGCTCTTGGAATCCTTGATCCTAAATTTATTATTCTTTTGCCTTCAATTTCATCCCGCAGTTTTAAAATTGCTTTAAATGTTTCAATTCCCTTTTTTGAAGTTTCAATTACAGCTACTAAAAAAAACTTTGTCCATTGAGTGATATTATTATTAGTTCGAACAAATGTCAAATTATCATAGTATAAAGTTTTATTCTTTTCAAAAAAGTCTGATAAGTAAAGTGAAGGGTGTTTGAGCAAACCTTTACTTACCAAATAAAGAGTAATCATTAATCTCCCAAGTCTACCATTCCCATCCAAAAAAGGGTGAATTGTTTCAAATTGGTAATGAGCAATCGCGATCTTAATTAAATGTGGCACCTTAATATTTTCGTTATGTAAAAATATTTCTAAATCCCCCATTAATCCACCAACTTCCGAATGGTGTGGTGGAATAAAAACTGCATCTTTTAATGTAGCCCCGCCAATCCAATTCTGGCTAGAACGGAATTCACCTGGCAATTTATTTTCTCCTCTTACACCCTCCATCAATATTTTATGTGTTTCTCTAAGCAACCGATTGGACAAGGGTAAACTTTCTAACTTTTCAATTGCATAATTCATTGCATGAACATAACACTGCACCTCATTCCAATCATCCCTTTTTTCAGGCTCTATATCTTTTTCTTTTAAAAGAGCTTCTTCCATTTCAGTCTTTGTCCCTTCAATTCTACTTGATGTAGTAGCTTCTTTAAGAATATGCATTTTGATATAAATATTTATATCAGGAACATATAAAGAAAAGGCATTTAATTCTCCTAACCGAAGAGTAGCCTCTTCTATTAAAACATTTATTTCAGGATCTGCCAAATCCATTCTTGGTTTATTATGGCCGGAGAAAAACTTTTATAATTGTATTCAGGCTTATAATAGCCAGCCTTATAATCTTTAAAATCCATACAAAAAAACAGAATTGGATATGACAAACTTAACTATAAAAAATCACAGTTAAAAAATTAGGCTAAAATTTAACTATAAAAAATCACAGTTAAAAAATTAGGCTAAAATTTAACCATGAAAAATCACAGTAAAAGGGGATAGATATTAAGTTTAAAAGGATTTATACTAGCTC
Source organism: Cytophagaceae bacterium (assembly GCA_019746425.1). Taxonomy (GTDB): domain Bacteria; phylum Bacteroidota; class Bacteroidia; order Cytophagales; family Cytophagaceae; genus JAIERY01. The sequence goes on along the minus strand of JAIERY010000450.1, from coordinate 12,477 downwards.
CTCTTTCAGAAACTTTGCTGTATAGCTCTTCTGGTTTTTTACCACTTCTTCAGGAGTACCTTCACAAACAATATTTCCTCCTTTGTCTCCCCCTTCCGGACCAAGATCTATAATATGATCAGCTACTTTGATCACGTCCATATTATGTTCAATAATCAAAACAGTATTTCCTTTTTCCACCAGTTTATTGAGCACATCCAGCAAATGCCTTATGTCTTGAAAATGTAAACCGGTAGTCGGCTCGTCCAGAATGTACAACGTTTTACCTGTATCTTTTTTACTAAGCTCTGTGGCCAGCTTTACTCTTTGCGCCTCACCGCCTGAAAGTGTATTCGCATGCTGACCCAAAGTGATGTAACCTAGTCCCACCTGGTTAAGCGTTTCCATCTTCCTGAATATCTTCGGCTGACTTTCAAAAAACTCTACTGCCTGCTCTACTGTCATTTCAAGCACATCGGAAATTGATTTTCCTTTAAATCTTATCTCCAGTGTCTCGCGGTTGTATCTTTTCCCTTTGCAATCTTCACAAAATACATGCACATCGGGAAGAAAATCCATCTCTATTACTTTCAGCCCGGCTCCTTCACAGGTTTCACATCTTCCACCTTTCACGTTAAAAGAAAATCTTCCCGGCTTATACCCTCTGATCTTTGCTTCCGGCATCTGTGAAAAAAGATTCCTGATCTCAGAAAATACTTCTGTATAAGTAGCAGGGTTTGACCGTGGTGTTCTTCCAATAGGAGACTGATCTACTTCAATCACTTTATCTACCAGTTTCAATCCATCGATAGACTGATAAGTCAGAGGATCTCTCTTTGAATTATAAAAATGCTGATTGAGAATCGGGAAAAGTGTTTCGTGAATCAGAGAAGATTTGCCGCTTCCTGAAACTCCGGTAATGCAGATCATTTTTCCTAAGGGAAGTATAAGATCCACATTTTTTAAATTATGTCCTTTAGCGCCTTTTAAAATTATAAATTCTCCTGTACCCTTTCTTCTTTTTTCAGGCACTTCAATATTCACGTCACCGTGAAGGTATTTTGCAGTGAGGCTATTCTGCTCTCTGAATTCTTCGGGTGTTCCTTGTGCAACAATCGTCCCTCCATGTCTTCCTGCACCCGGACCAATATCTACAATGAAATCCGAATTGAGCATCATGTCTTTATCGTGCTCCACCACCATCACAGAATTTCCGATATCGCGAAGACTCTTCAGCGCGTTGATCAGTTTAACATTATCTCTCTGGTGAAGCCCGATACTTGGTTCATCTAAAATATAAAGTACTCCAACAAGTTGTGTACCTATCTGCGTAGCAAGCCTGATCCTTTGCGCTTCCCCTCCGGATAAAGTTCTCAGTGGCCTGTCAAGGCTGAGGTAGTCAAGACCAACATCCAGCAAGAACCCTATTCTCTTCCTGATCTCTTTTAATACCTCAGTCCCGATTATTTTTTGCTTTTCACTCAAACGTGTTTCCAATCCATCAAACCAGTCAGACATTTTTTTAATATCCAACTGAGCCACTTCTGAAATATTTTTATTGTCAATTTTAAAATGAAGCGATTCATTTTTCAATCTTGCCCCTTTGCAATCCGGACAAGTGCGTACGGTCATGTACTCACTCAGCCAATCCTGCGTAAGTTCCGAACCTCCTTCCTGCTGCTCCTTCAGAAAATTTATAATGCCTTCAAACCTGAAATTGTATGCGGAGCCTTCTTCTTTTGTCTTATTCACTTCATCTGTTCCATAGAGAATAATTGCAAGCGCATCTTTAGGTATATCTTTGACAGGAGTAGAAATACCGCTCTTGAATTTTTTAAGAATGGCTTCCAACTGTCTGAAGATCCAGATATCTCTGAATTCTCCCAGCGGAAGAATGGCTCCTCTGCTTATACTTAACTTCTTATCCGGAATGACAGAATCCTCGGTGATTTCTTCTATTTGGCCAAGTCCGTTGCAGGTAGCACAGGCGCCATAAGGTGAATTGAAAGAAAAAATATTCGGAGCAGGTTCATCGTAAGCGATACCCGAAGTTGGGCACATAAGATATTTTGAAAAGTGCTGCACCTTTCCGTCTTTTCCTCCCACATGCGGAAGCACCATCATAATTCCTTTGCCGTGCGTAAGTGCAGTTTTAACAGACTGCGCCATTCTGTACCTGTCTTCTTCTCTTACTGCAATTCTGTCGATTACTATTTCAATATCGTGGATTTTGTATCTGTCGACCTGCATTTTAGGAACAAGCTCAGAAATATCGCCATCTATTCTTACTTTGGTAAATCCCAACTTTCTTACCTGCTGAAACAATTCGCGGTAATGTCCCTTCCTTCCTTTGACTACAGGGGCGAGAATGGTAATTTTTTCTTCCTTAAAATTTTTCAGAATATGGTCGATGATCTGATCTTCGGATTGCCGCACCATTTTTTCTCCGGTCACATAGGAAAATGCTTCCCCTGCTCTTGCATACAGAAGGCGCATGAAATCATAAATTTCTGTGACAGTACCAACGGTAGATCTGGGATTTCTGGAAGTAGTTTTCTGCTCTATTGAAATTACCGGGCTCAGGCCATTGATCTTGTCCACTTCCGGTCTCTCCATGTTGCCGATGAAAGAACGTGCATATGCGGAGAAGCTCTCCATATATCTTCTTTGTCCTTCGGCATAAATAGTATCAAAGGCCAGGGAAGATTTTCCGCTTCCGCTGATTCCGGTGATGACTACCAGTTTATTTCTGGGAATGGCAAGGTCAATATTTTTGAGGTTATGCTCACGCGCGCCAAAAACTTCAATCTGCTCGTAACCGGTATTATCCTGAATAGGTGTTTTATTTTTAGAGTTTGCCAATTTATTCTCCTGCCTTCTGAATATTTTAAAGATGACAATTTAGATTTAAAGTAGGCAATTGGCAATAGGCAGTAGGCAAATTATTGCCTGTTGCCAACTGCTTCTGCCAACTCACTTAGGTAGAAACAAAATATAGGTCTGTCCGGGTTCCTTAATGGTAAGGGTGTTTTTGAGCAGCCAGGGGTTATATTCCTTCAGAATTGTCAGATTGGACTTGTGTGATTTGGCAAATGCCGCAAGATCCGGAATGGATTCAGTCACTTTGATTTTTTTGGTATTATTCGGCCTGGACCTTTTCATTTTCAATCCATATTTACGCGGATTTTTTATAAGGTCTTTTATAGCTACGATGCGGTACATATAGCGGGATGTCTCATCGTTAAGCGCCAGGTCGTAATAAGAGTTTACATTCTGGGTTCTGAAAGCTCTTTCCAAACCGTTGATGCCTCTGTTGTAGGAAGCGGCGGCGGCCGTCCAGCTTCCGAATTTTTTATATGCTCTTTTAAAGTAAACACATGCCGCTTTGGTAGACTTTACCGGATGGTAACGCTCATCCACTTCATCATTAACTTCTAATCCAAGTTCCTGAGCAGTAACTTCCGTAAGCTGCCAGAAACCTGCTGCGCCTTTTTTAGAAAGCGCCTCATTCATCAGGTTGCTTTCGGCAACTGCCACGTATTTAAAATCTTCAGGAATTTTATTTGCTTTGAGAATACCTGCGATCTGGGGAAGCCAGATCCGCACGTTTTTCAAAAGCAGTCTCGTGCTTGAATTACTGGTCGTATTGAGCTTTAACTCACGCTCAAACTTTTTATAATGATCGGGTTTGTTGAGCTCGACTATTTCGCCGGCAAAGGTAAGATCTTCAGGAATTTTTTTCAGAAAAACCTGGTGACGATACTGATACTCCGGCACAAATATAATTTTGTCAGATAAGCTGGTGTAAATAGCGTATCCCGAAGTGAGTATGACTACAAAAAAGCCAGATATGACTATCTTTCTTTTCTTCATTAAAAGTTTGGCTGCAGCAAGTATTTAGAATAAAAATCATCTATTACTTTAACAGCTTCTGTTGGTGTATCCACAATGTTGATCAGGTTCAAATCTTCTGCACAGATATTTCCTTCTTTGGCCAGCATGACTGTTTTTATCCATTCAATCAGGCCACTCCAGAATGATTTTCCTACCAGCACAATCGGGAATCTTCCTATTTTTTTAGTTTGAATTAATGTTAACGCTTCGAACAATTCATCGAGGGTTCCGAATCCGCCAGGCATTACAATAAAGCCCTGGGAATATTTGATGAACATAACTTTGCGTATAAAAAAGTGTTCGAAGTTAAGAATTTTATCCTTATCAATATAAGTATTGTTATTTTGCTCAAATGGAAGGCGGATATTTAAGCCCACTGACTTTCCTCCTTCGAGAAATGCACCTTTATTTCCTGCTTCCATAATTCCGGGACCGCCGCCTGTAATCACTCCATATCCATGACGCACCAGCTTCGCTGCGATCTCAACGGTCATCTGGTAATAAGGATTGTCACAGTTTGTTCTGGCCGATCCGAAAATAGAAACACAAGGACCGATCTTGGCAAGGCGCTCGAAACCTTCGACAAATTCTGACATAACTTTAAAGACAGCCCATGAATCTGAGCTCTTGATTTCATTCCAGTCTCTGTCTTTGAAAGCTTTTTTTATTTTGTACTCTTCATCCAGCTCGAGCGGTAATTCATATTTATTGGATGGGGATTTTTTTACTTGTTTGACCTCATTCGATTCTTTTATTTCTTTGATGTTGTCTTTTTCTTCTTTGGAATAATCTTTTTCGACACGTGGTCTGTTTTCTTTATAATCGTCCATATTTGATTTAAAATTTATATCCAACAAAAATTTCCCGGCCTCTTTGTATTAAACGTAAAATAGGGAAGATATGTTATTTTTACTGTGTTTATTTTATTGTTAAATAATGCGAAACAAGCTCTATTTTAGAAGATTATCCAGCGCACTTTTTAAGTCAGGGAATTGAAATTTAAATCCCGACTTCTGCAATTTTTCTGAAGACACATTATTTCCTCCCAGCACGAGTGCTGCTTTCTCAGAACCAAGCATCATCTTCAAAGCAAAACCCGGAACATTGGGAAGGTGAATTGATTTGCCGATCGCTTCTGCAGATTTTTTAGTAAGCTCTTCATTGGTTACAGGCTGCGGCGCCACTGCATTATACACGCCTTTCATATTCTGATCTTCAATCGCCTTGATAAAAACATTGCAGATATCGTCTATGTGAATCCAGGAGACAATCTGTTTACCTGACCCTAAAGGAGAGCCTGCATTCATTTTTATCGGGCCCATCATTTTTTCCAGCGCTCCTCCTTTGTTGCTGAGCACAATTCCTACTCTCACCTTTATTGTGCGTATATTCAGCGAATCAATTTTATCTACTTCCTTTTCCCATTTGTCCACCACCTCTGCCAGGAAATCTTTTCCGGGCGCTTCACTTTCAGTGATCAGTTTGTCACCGGTATCAGCGCCATAATAACCAATGGCGGTAGCCGATATAAATGCCTTGACATGGTGTGGGTGTTTTTTAAAATGCTCATAGAGAATATTCACCGACTCTGTCCTGCTATTCAGAATTTCTTTTTTGAATTCCTTCGTCCACTTTTTATCAAACACACTTGCACCGGCAAGATTGACAATGTAGTCTGCATTTTTCAGAGCTTCGGCATCGATTGCTTTTTTAGGAATATCCCAGACATATTTTTTCACCTTGCCATCGCCTGCGGTACGGCTTAACCATAATACTTCATAATTTTTTTCCTGGAGCATCTCGGTAAGTCTCGTACCTATGAGGCCGGAACCGCCTGTAATAAGAACTTTTTGTTTCATAAAATAAAGTTTTATATGAATCTGATAGTTTCCAGTTAAGTTTACGAATCCTTAAAGGCTTCGCAAACTAGTTCTCTGATTATTAAAGATTTTAAAGTAATATTAAAAATTCTGGCTAAAAAATTGCTTTTATCTGATCATAATTCTGACTAATTTACTTACCAATAAAACATTGGAACCCTAAGAAACCACTCATATGAAAAAATTAACCACATTTTTAATTCTGTTATTTGTCATTAACCTCGCAGACGCCCAAAAGGTTACCGTATCAGAAAGCACTGAAGTCATTGAAAAAATTTCAAGACAGGGCATGTCTACCGTAATAGCGCTTGATAATAAAAAAATAGAAAAAGCCTGGGAAAAACAATTGAAATCTTACGGAAAAGTTGACTACTCCAAAGGAGTATATACAGTAGCTGTAGCGAATATTCCCAGCGTTTCTTCTTCGCCCTGCGTTATTACTTCGGTTGTAAAAAATACAGGAAAAGGAACTATGGTATGGTGGGCCATTGATATGGGAAAACAGCACGTGAGCAAAAATACTTCATCCGCTTATAGTGCCGCAGAGAAAATTTTATATGAATTTGCCATCCAGGCTTACAGGGATGACAAGAATGAGCAGATTGAAGAAGCAGAAAAAGCAGTAGCTACTGCCGTGAAAGCACAGGAAAAAAAAGTGAAAGAAGGACAGGATATAGTGAAAGACGTGGAAAATAATAAACAGGAAAAAATTAATCTCGAACAGAAACTGAAAGAAAATGGTGAAAAATTAGTACAGCTTCAAAAAGATATTGAGCAGAACAAAAAAGATCAGGCAACTGCGGCGGAAAATGTAGAGAAGGTAAGAAAAGCGCTGGAGCTGAAAAAGGCAGAGCTGGGAGCGATAGGGAAGTAGTTTTAAATTATGAATGTTGAATTTTGAATGAAGTCCGAAGTGGAGGTAACAATCTGATTTCGGACTTTTATATATTATGAAGAAATATTTTTACATAATTACTGTGATGATATTTGCCCAACATGCGGCAATAGCTTTTTCTCTGAAAGAATCTGATTCTATCAGCCCGGCGACAGAAAGACAAGTCAGCGAAGTTGCCAAAAAGTTTATCAGAGAACATAGGATGGTAAATTTTATACAGCCTGTTTTTAAAATTAAAAAGGAAATACAAGAGTTTAAGGGCCAGAAATTTGTAAACGTGGACTTTATGAAAATGGAAAACTTGTCTATGCAATAGATGTCGATATTGATACTTTGAAAATAACAATGGAAATAGATTTAAGATAAGTCCAGCTTTATAAAACTAATAACCGCTTTTCTATGGACTATGGACCATCGACCGTCGACTATCTCGTAATATTCACTTTCCTCAAAATATTTTCAATAATCTGTTTAGTAGTAATGCCGTCGGCTTCGGCTTCGTAGGTGAGGATGATGCGGTGATTCAAGACATCATGCGCTATTTCTTTAATGTCTTCGGGCAGGACGTAGTCTCTCTCATTAAAAAATGCGATGGCTTTTGCCGCCAGGTTTAAATTGATGCTTGCACGGGGAGAAGCGCCAAACTGTATATAGCCGGCTTCATCATTCAGGCCATAATCTTTTGGCTTCCTTGTCGCAAATACCAGCTCTATAATATATCTCTCCAGCGATTCTGAAATATTGATTTTGTTGATCTCCGATCTTATTTCAAAAATGTCGTTCTTATTCAATACTTTTTTCACTTCATAATCAAAGCTCATATTAGACATCCTGCGCATCACTTCCAGCTCCGCATCTTTATCAAGATAGTCTACAAAAACTTTCAGCATGAAGCGGTCAACCTGCGCTTCGGGCAAAGGGTAAGTTCCTTCCTGCTCTACCGGGTTTTGTGTAGCAAGCACCAGAAAAGGAGAATCTAATTTGAAAGTAGTTTCACCAATCGTCACTTGTCTTTCCTGCATGGCTTCGAGCAGAGCCGACTGTACTTTTGCCGGAGACCTGTTTACTTCATCGGCAAGAATAAGATTTGCAAAAATAGGTCCTTTCTTTACTTCAAACTCACTGCGCGACTGGTTATAAATCATAGTTCCTACCAGGTCGGCGGGAAGCAGGTCAGGTGTGAACTGTATGCGCTGAAAATCAAGGTCGAGAACTTTGGCAAGAGTATTCACCGTAAGTGTTTTGGCAAGGCCGGGCACTCCTTCCAGCAATACGTGACCATTGGTAAATAGCCCGACCAGCAAACGGTTGACCATATACTTTTGGCCGACGACAACTTTCCCGACTTCGTCTATCACAACTTTGATTTTCTGCTGCTGCAGCCTGGTCTTTTCCTGGGTGGGTACTTCTTTCATTCAATGAATAGAGTTTTTTCCAAATTAATGAAAAATAGGCAGTGGGCAATAGTGTAGAGCTGAATAGTTTATATAATTTAAAGCACACAGCATCTGCGCATGATAAGGAGATGTCTATTTATTAACTTTTGCCTATTGACCATCCCTATTGCCTCTTTCTACCATTTCTTAAAAATAAAAAATACTGCCAGTACCATAAAGGCAAAGCCTACAATGTAATTCCACGCAAGCTTATCTGTTTTAAAAATATATATGGCAAAAATGCTGAACACCGTTAACGATATTACTTCCTGGATAATCTTTAATTCAAAAAGAGAAAAGGGGCCGCCGTTTCCATCGAAGCCAATTTTATTAGCTGGCACCTGAAAGACGTATTCAAAGAATGCTACTCCCCAGCTTATCAGTATCACACCGAATAAGCCCAGTGTAGTCACCCAGGAAAACTTTTTGAAATAATAAAGATGTCCATACCAGGCCAGGGTCATGAAGGCATTGGAAATGAGAAGGAAAATTATTGTCAAGGTGATCTTCATAAGCTAAAAATAAGAAACCTCCGGTAAAAATCGGAGGTTGGGGTTTTAAAAGTTAAAATAATTTTATTTAAGGTGCTTTTCAATCAATGATATTATAGCATGTTCCTTCAATGAAAAAACAAACAGCCTATGTATTGGGTGCAATAACAAAAAAATAATCCCGGAAATCATTTCCGGGAACCTTTCAGACAGAAAGCATCGCTGCAAAGTATAGTTTCATGTTTTTAAAAAGCGCTGCAGATAATCTTTCATAGGTTTCCGGATCGCTTTCTACATAGATGTCGTTCCATGAGCCCATGCCGCCGAACACATCTGAAATGCTCACAGCAATTAAACCGAAAAGGCGTGACGACGACCAGTTGAATTTTTTAAACTCAGAACAATAAGAAAATCGTGCTTCGAAATTTTCAAGTGCGATATCTGTAAATCTTTTGCTCAGCATATCTTTTTTAATAGCTTCCAGGTGCGCTGTGTCGAAATTTCCTGACGGAACTTTATCGCTTAATAAATAATCTGCGAGCCCGAACGCTTCTGAAAAAGGGGAGTCAATTTTAACGGCAAAGGATTCTATTTCCTGAAGCACACTCCTGAAATCTTTTTTCACTTCTTCAATTTCCCGCGGGGCCTCTCCCGTTGCTGCCGATACCAGTTCAAAAAAATAAAGCTCCCATGGATTTTGATTTGCCGTAAGAAACCATTGCTTGCTGTTGAGCATGCTTCGTGCCTGAGCACGCGCATTCTCCTGTTCATCCGGGCCAAATTTATCTTTAACCGACGAAGGCACTACCGGTTTGCTATGATGCTCTTCACACAGTCCGCAAATAATTCTGCAAACTGTATGCGAGAAATTGCTTGCAGTTTCCACATTCATTTTTTCCGCAAAAGCTTTCAATTCGCCGGCTGTGCTTACAGGAATCAAAGGATTAGGATATACGCTGAGATCTTCCGCACATTTTTCCCAGATCTCTTCTTTAAAGGGCTGTGCGTTGATCAGAAGTAACACTTCAGACGCTGTTAACTCTGTGGTCGCATAGAAAAAAACTATTTCACGATCGCTATCACCAAAATCAAATTCCGATTTATAGAAGAGAGACTGCAAAGCGGAAGGTATAATGAAAGGTGTTTTCATTACTTCACATTCCACTTGCACTTCCTGCATCAGCTGACTTGCCATACCGTCAAAAACATATTCTCCTTCACGGGTGATAAGGTATTCTTTTATTTTTTTTTCTTCAAAAGCCGGACGATTATTCATTTCATTAGATTCCTGGAGAAGCGCAATGATACGATCCCATAATTTTCCTTTCTGAGTCTGAGCATCAATAAGCTCAATGAACTGTGCCGGCTTCATTTCAGATTGCGGACTGAAATAAGTATGAAGTGTAAATGTTTTGAGGCCTTTTGAAGTAGTTACCTGAAGGAGGAGCTCCTGAGCTCCTGCAAAAGCAGATACTATATGATTAGGAAGATCACCAGAGGAAAAAGTGCCGTATACAAAATCTACATTTTTGATTTTTTCTTTCCGCAATGAATTGATCCACTGTACAAAGCCAGCTTCCTGGTCATTGCTGTCCCTACCTCCCAGTGATACCTGCCCGGCTTTTCCCAATTCATAAAATTCATAATATTTTCCGAATTCACTGTATAGCTGATTGAGTTCATCTTCAGGAGCAGAAAGAAATCCGGAGGTAAGAGCCAGAAGGTAATCGTTGCGTTTCATGAGAATAATTTATTAGAAGAGAGGCAATATAAGAAAAAGCACTTTCTAATAAATGCAACTATCCTTCATATGCTCATTAAATTTTCATCGGTACACCATTTTCATCATAAACTTCAACTCCCGGATTTTCATTGGAAGAGTTTTCAAAATCGCTTGATGACAGGCTGCTAACTATAACTCCCATGACAATCAGCAGGAGTAAGAATAATTCTATGATAGCTCTTATAATACTTTTGATTATTTACTGATCAAAAGTAGCTATGCAGTTTATGAGATATAATGACGGATCATACCCTGGAAAATGATCTTTGTCAATATTGCAGGAGGCTGTTGGCCAGCGACAAAACAGGTCTTAAGTGCCAATTTTCCCAAAAACTTCCTTATTTAAAGAATTTCAAATTTTTTATGGAATAATATTGTAAAATTAAGCCTATTCCTTAATTTTGCAGTCCCAGATTAAGCGGGAGTAGCTCAGTTGGTAGAGCGCGACCTTGCCAAGGTCGAGGTCGCGGGTTCGAATCCCGTCTCCCGCTCAATAAGTAAGATTTTGTGATCGGGTGAATTAATAATTAATTAAGCCAGCTATTTAATTGAATCAGGAAGCATTAAGAATTCGCACCAAAAGGTTTGCGGTATCTATAATCAAGTTGTCGCAAGGTTTTAAGAATACTCCAGAAATCAACATTCCTAGAAATCAGTTATTAAGAGCTGGCACCTCGGTTGGAGCAAACTATAGAGCAGCCTGCAGGGCAAGATCACAAAGAGAGTTCTTTTCAAAGTTAAGTATAGTGATTGAAGAAGCAGATGAATGTCTGTATTGGATGGAAATTTTAGCTGAAGCAGAACTGGTTTCAAAAAATTTGATGGAGAAAGAATACAATGAAAGAACTTCTTAAAATCTTTGCTTCATCGAGAAAAACTTTGAGTGAAAAATGAGACAAAATCACTCAATCACTAACTCAAAAAATCAATAACTATTCCTGCCGGGATGGTGGAATTGGTAGACACGCAGGACTTAAAATCCTGTGACCCTTAAAGTCGTGTGGGTTCAAGTCCCACTCCTGGTACAAAGCGGGAAGAGCTGACTTTTTAGTCAGCTTTTTCCCTTTAAACTCAATATTACCTCACACTCACGAGCGGTTCGACACTTGCCATTTTCAATAATGAGATTTTCCTGAAAGATTGAACCAATAAGCTTTTGCTTATCCTCTATCTTAGCGGTTTTAAAGTATAACTCAAGGTTTTGAATGATATTTGGATCAATCGGAATTTCTGGGGGGGGAAGAAAAAAATCTTTACTTTGCATTTATGAATGCAGAAGATTTAAAACTAGTTAGACTTTTTCTACCAGAGGGTATTTTAGATTTTTTTGATGTATCTAATGTTATTGTATCTGACCAGGGATTTAACATTTATTTAGAGGAGAAAAATATTGTTCCTGCAGAGTTTAAAGGACAACGGCTGACATCAAAAGGTTTTATGGATCAAATTAGAGTGCAGGACTTCCCCATCAGAGGGAAGGCTGGCTATTTAATTGTCAAACGTAGACGCTGGGTAAACCAAATCAGCTCAAGCATAGTGTCAAGAAACTGGGATTATGTAGCTCAGGGAACGCGAATGACTAAGGAATTCGCGGATTTTTTAAAAGTTATTGCTCGATACTAAACCAGTAAGCTGCAAAAGTCTAGGTGACTATTTTTGTGTAGATGGCAAACAGTTAGAGGAACAATATAGGGATCATTTAAGCGACTTCCATTCATGGACTCAATTATTGAGTTAAAACAACTATAGGGACATTTATAATTCTTGAAAGTTTTTTTAATTCCCGCAGGATATATTCAGTCTTAGCATCCTCATAATTTTTATAATTAGTAAAATTTTTATTGGGATTACCTATAAGCTCTAAATAATCAATTACTATTAATTTAATCCCCTCTTGGAATTTCAGCTTTCGTGATTGTATGAATAATTCTTCTATAGAAATTGCAGCGGTATCATTTATAAAGATTTTTGATTTTTCTAATTTTTTAAGAGCATGAGCAAGAAATGCCCATTCAAATTCTTCCATTTTTCCTCTTTGTACTCCCGTTGTGCTAAGTCTTCTTTTGACTTAGTACTTTGAATGAAAGATAAGTTTATAACTTATCAAAAGTCCGAAGGA
>JAIERY010000282.1 GCA_019746425.1 Cytophagaceae bacterium | reverse complement strand
TGTGAAATTCTTCCTGTTTAGATTGGAGAAATTATTTGCCTAATGAGGTTACTCCCCAGAAAATAAATGTGATCCAAGAAAATAAACTGTCGGATAAGAAGGAAGTTGATAAATCAACTATTGAACTTTATAACAAGGCAGTACAATATATAGAAGAAAAAAAGCTTTACCTGGACTCTGAAATTACCATTGGAGAAATCGCAGAAGAGCTAAAAGTGTCTATGCACCAGCTGTCTTATGCTATAAATACAGTTGGGCAGAAGAATTTTTTTGAATTTATAAACAATTACCGGATAAATGAAGCCAGAAAATTATTAAAATCTTCCTCTGTTAACTTTACCATCGAAGCCATCGCTTTCGATAGTGGTTTTGGATCCAAAGCTGCTTTTAACAGGACGTTTAAAAAATATATCGGAATCACGCCATCAGAATACGCGAAAGGTGGCCAGGATAACAGTGATTTTCTTCCTTGATATAATCATTTTAGCCTGTAGAATATCGCACTCTGTTTCCATTCTAATTTAATAATAAAGGGTATCCCTAAAAACACCTTCTCCCCCTCTCATTTAGGAGAAGGGGAGAGCCGAGGTGATAAATTGAGAATTTTTAGTGATGTCCTAAAGTATCTCTGGTCTGGCAGCCCTCTTTTTTTTCCTTACGTATTACCATTGGATCCAAAATAATCTGCTTGCCATTCATGAAATTCATTCTTTCTGTTTTTTTAATTTTTCACTCAGCTATTCTATTGCCAGCCTGCTTCTTCAGAAGAATCAGTACAATAAATAAATATTCCCGAAGAGACTGCGAGAATCAAAAGTGTTAACAATACTTTTTTCATAAAATAGAATTTATACAGTAAGATAAAAAAATAAACAAATTGCGGAAAATACGGTTATTGATTTTTACGAAACAGATTTTTTTATGACTACTTATCTTGCCAATTCCCCGGAATACAACTTTTCGCTTTCCCATCTTCCGTTTACTTCTTTCATTACCATGAAAGTGCAGGGCCTTATGGAAGGAACAGATTTCAGAAAGAATACACTCGAAATGTTTGAGCAATTAAAAAAATTCAACCTGAATAAAGTGCTGGTGGATTGCTACGAAATGAAATACATCAGTTACAACGACTGCACCTGGCTGGAAGAAGAATTCCTGCCTTACGCAACGTCCAATGGCTTTCAGGCTGTAAGCTTTATCAAACCCAGCGAACCTCATGCCCGGGTCTGCATAGAAAATGTCATGCTTTCTAAAGCCGGAAATCAAATGAAAGCGGCATGGTTTGAAAAACCTGCAGAAGCAAAAGAGTGGATAGAGCAAGTATCCTTCTGAAACCAAGCTCTATCAGCATCCAGTATGCTTTCATCATGCCATACAGTTTGTTTGTTCACGCAACATGATCTTATACTTACAAGGCGTCTGTTTCCTTGCCGGATTTTTCCATGAGCTATTCACTGCCTTCTTCTTCAGGAGAAACAAGCTCCAATGTTAACTTTTCAAACATACCGAAGAAAGCCGCAAAGCCGTAGATTTTGTTTTTGCAAGCATCAACAATAGCAATGAAGTCGGGCATGTGAAAGAGGAAGAATGGCCTGCCAGCTTATTATGAGGCGATTTGACTTTTGTCATTTCGACGTAAGGAGAAATCATGGAAAGTTTAAGTGTGCCAGGAGCTCTCCTAACCTCGAGATGACAGCATTTTTTAAACATTCTACATATCTTCTTTATCCTCTATAATTTTGTGCACCCTTCCGACTGTGCCATCTTCCAGCCTTACTTTTATTCCACGTGTATGCCTTGGGGCACTGGTAAGAATATTTTTTATAATACCTCTGGTAAGTTTTCCTGTGCGCTGATCTTTTTTCTGAATAATATCTACTGCCAGTCCGGGATGCAGATTTGCCCTTATCTGATTTTCCATGGTTCTATACTAAAATATTCACAAGCAATTTGCCTTTTATTTAATTAAGGTATTAAAAGTATATATCTAAAATTCTCAAATGAAAATTTTGTTTTATCTCCTTTTCATCTATTTTAATCTTTTTATTACAAATACACTCATAATATTGCTTCCTTAGAGTCTTACTCCTATATTCAATATTTGCAATCAATTTACCAACAGTAATATCTTTCTCTAACCCTAATAAATATAATTATGGAAATTTCAACAATTGTACTCATCGTACTCGGAGTTCTTATTTTATTTATGTCTTTTGTAACCGTTCGTCAGGGAACAGTTGCAGTAATCACTGTATTCGGGAAGTACAGAAGAATCTTAACTCCCGGGCTTAGTCTAAAAATTCCCATCATCGAGCAGATCTACAGAAGAGTTTCTGTTCAGAACCACTCCGTTGAATTGGAATTTCAGGCTACCACAATTGACCAGGCCAATGTACACTTCAAGGCCATGCTTCTTTATTCTGTATTGAACCAGGATCCTGAGACTATAAAAAACGTAGCTTTTAAATTCGTAGATAAAATAAGTCTGATGCAGGCGCTGACAAGAACCATTGAAGGATCCATAAGAAGTTATGTAGCTACCAAGAAACAATCTGAAGTTTTATCTCTTCGAAGAGATATTGTGGAAGATGTAAAGCAGCAGCTGGACCACACATTGGAAACCTGGGGATATCACTTGCAGGATCTTCAATTAAACGATATCACTTTCGATGAAGACATCATGAGATCTATGGCGCAGGTTGTGGCATCCAACAACCTTAAAGCTGCGGCAGAAAATGAAGGACAGGCCCTATTGATTACTAAAACAAAGGCAGCCGAAGCGGAGGGCAACGCTATCAAAATTGCGGCGAATGCAGAACGTGAAGCGGCAATGCTGCGCGGACAGGGTGTGGCGCTTTTCAGACAGGAAGTTGCAAAAGGTATGACTCAGGCTGCAAAAGAAATGCAGGAAGCCAATCTGCATGCTTCGGTAATCTTATTTTCCATGTGGACAGAAGCTTTGAAACATTTCTCCGAACACGGTAAAGGCAATACTATTTTCCTTGACGGCTCTGCAGACAATATGCAAAGAACGATGAAAGAACTGATGTCTATTACTATGGGAGAATACAAGAATAAAAAGAACGAAGCGGGAGGATAATTAAAGCGATAGACATATTATATTATATCGTTTCAAATAAAGTAAGAAATCCTGGTGAAGATAATTCCCGGGATTTTTCATTTCGCTCCGAATGATATTTTTTTCAGATGAAATTATTATACCCTCAAAATATACTCATTTATAAGTGTACGTTACCGCCGCACACCGCAATCTTTTAATACCACACTCAAATATTCAAGGTATAATCCTAAAAAATATTTTTTTAGTAAAATTCGCTTGCCTGTAATTTTAATTTTACTTTACTTGCATCAACCCCACACATCTAAAGTTGAGATTATGCTGGTCACAAGTCCCACTCAGCGTTCTCAAAAATGACTTTCAATAAGCAGTACTTAAACTCATTATGCGGCAAAGGGGCATTTGCCTGTAATATTTATGTGCTGTTCATATACCCAGTTCAATTTTCTAACTAAACAAAATCACTATGATGACACTTGCACACAGGAATGTGAAAACAAAATTCTTACAACAGTGCTCTTCTTTGATGAAAAATGTTTTTACTGCCGCCGCGGTAATTTCATTTTCATCTGCTGCACTTGCACAGCATGACCACGAAGGGCATACGCCGGTAAAACTCGGAACCGTTTCAGAGTTTTACTCAAGCGTAACTATTAAAAATGCACGCGGAGGAAATGAGAAAAGCATTCCGACCAGCGAAGCGCCTCTTTCCGCAGTAATTAATGTAAACACTTCTTCTAATGGAACGGAAACCATTATCGGAGAAGTAAAAGGAAGCGCAGGATCCAATGTATTCTTCACTGTTAAAAACGGCAAGCTCGAAGGAACAGCCGTGATCCCTTCCGAAGAGAAAGCCTATGAATACTATTCCGATGCACAGGGAAATGTATTTGTAAAAGAAGTGGATGCTCATGATGTGATCTGTATCAACATGAATATAGAAAATGGTGCCACGCCGCTCGCAGAGCAGGCACCCCCTGCCAGCTCATCTGTATATAATTTACAGAGTCTGCCGGGTGCAGTGGGAGTAGTATACCTTGACTTTGACGGCCAATATGTTTCTGGTACACGTTGGAATGGAGGAAATCCCATCGACGCACAGCCAGCTAACATGACTGAGGCAGAAATCACAGAGATCTGGAAAATGATCAGCGAAGATTTCCGTCCATTCAATCTTAACATCACCACCAATGAAGCTATCTTTAATGCTGCCCCAGCCAACAGAAAAATGCGCTGCATATTCACTCCAACCAAAACTGCTGCGCCCACAGCAGGAGGAGTTGCTTACTTAAATTCATTCAGTTGGGGAGACAATACACCATGCTGGGTGTTTAACAGCGGAGTAAAAGGAGCGGGAGAAGCCGGTTCTCACGAAGTAGGACATACTTTCGGCTTAAGCCATGATGGAAGAATCACTCCAAGCGAAGGTTACTATCAGGGACAGGGTAACTGGGCTCCTATCATGGGAGTAGGTTACTACAAAACGCTTGCACAATGGAGCAGAGGCGAGTATACTTCTGCCAACAATACAGAAGATGATCTTGCACTTATCACCCAGGCTAAACATGGTATTACTTATAGAGCAGATGAGGCAGGAAACACTATCGCTGCTGCCAAAGCTCTGACAATTGCTTCCAACGGATCAGTAACAGGTACTGCCAATTATGGAATCATTACGCAAAGAACAGATATAGATGTTTACAGATTTACTACTTCAGGAGGTACTGTAAGTTTAACTGTAAATCCATCCCCTACACATCCTGACCTGGATGTGCTGATCAATCTTACCAATGACGCTGGAAATGTATTGGCAACCAGCAGCCCTACCGGCACTGTGCTGAACGCTTCAGTATCCATCAACCTTGCTGCAGGAACTTATTACCTGCATGTGGATGGAGTGGGAGATAAAAATCCGGCGACAGATGGCTACTCTGATTATGCTTCCATAGGAGAATATTTCATTTCAGGCACAGTGCCTGTATCTGCTACTCCGAATCAGAACCCAACTGTAAGCATTACCTCTCCTCCAAACGGAATTACTTATTCAGCGCCTGCAAGCATTGTGATCAATGCAACTGCATCGGATGCTGATGGCACCATTGCTAAAGTCGAATTCTTCAACGGCACTACAAAACTCGGAGAAGATCTTTCAGCCCCTTACTCGTTTACATGGAATACATCAACTGCAGGTTCCTATAATGTTACTGCAAGAGCTACTGACAATGCAGGCGGTATCGGAAATTCTGCATCCATCAACATACAGGTCTATGTGCCGACAGGAAATACAGCGCCGACAGTATCTATAACTTCTCCGACAAACGGACAAACATTTACCCCAGGCACCAGCATCACTATCAATGCAACAGCAAGCGATGCTGACGGAACAATAAGCAAAGTTGATTTCTTCAACGGTTCTACTTTACTGGGCTCTGATGTTTCTGCGCCTTATTCATTTGTAATTGCCAATGCAGCAGCAGGAACTTACAGTTTGAAAGCGGTAGCCACTGACAATGCAGGTGCGACAGGAACATCTTCTGTGGTCACTGTTACAGTAGCAAGCACTACGGCAGCAGGTATCAATGGACCGGCATGCGTGAACGTAGGACAGGCTGTACAATTCACTTTCTCTCCTGAATTCTCATTCTCAAGCGCAAGCTGGTGGACATCCGGACAGGCAACTGTTACAGTTGATGCAGATACAAAAAAAGCAACTGTAGTCTATGCAGCAGCGGGCACATATACTTTAAGCGTTGGAGCAAATTACAGCGTTACTCCATGGTATAAACAATACAACAAAACTGTTCAGGTCGGAGGCTGCGCAACACCGCAAGCGGCAGCTATCGTAACTGCTCCGCATCCGTTCAAAGACCAGACAACGATTACTGCACAGAATGGAGAAAGCATTCTTTCTGTAAAAGTATACGATGTGCAGGGACAGGAAATATTTAACACCGGAACTATCGAGTCTGCAGAAGTTACGGTAGGACAAAACTTCGGTCCGGGATTATATATCATTCACGTGCTAACCAGCAATGGTGTATCTGTGAAAAATATTATCAGGACAGAATAATCTTTACCATAAAACAAAATATGAACCCGCAGGGAATTTTCTCTGCGGGTTTTTTTATTTTCTGTGATGATTGCATCATATCTACTCTATGCGTCATTCCCGCGCAGGCGGGAATCTCGTCCTTTTGTACTCGATTAAATAAGAAGCAGAATGCATAAAACAGTTTTTATTTCTCTATCCGGAGATTCCCACCTGCGCGGCTTGCCCCTTTAGGGGAATGACGGTTAAATAATTTTTTGGTACTTTTATAAACACAACATAACAAGAAATACATTAATAAATTATAACTTATGAAAATCCCCCAATAATACCTCCCTGTGATGCCTTACCTGATTTTAAAAAATTCAAAGGCATTTTATGAATTTGCAAAATCGGTTTTCGGAGCGACAGAACAATATATGGCCCGTGGAGAAAATGACAAGATCATGCATGGTGAAATAAAAATTCATGATGCAGTAATTATGTTTGCCGAAGCATCTGAGGCATGGAAAGAAAAACCTGCTGGCATGTTTATATATGTAAAAGAGGTAGACCGCATTTATCAGACTGCTTTAAATAAAGGTGCCAAAGATTTAATGAAACCACAGCAACAAGGTTATGGCTATACCGCCGGTATCGAAGATCCCTTCGGAAATCAATGGTGGATTGTGGAAGGGGGAAAAGAATAAAACCTCGGTTTACCTATCGTCCCTTCCGGGAATATATCTGTGAAAAACACCTATGAGATTTTTTATTTTTTGCACGCTATTATTGATTAAGTCTTCCTTATGCGCCCAGCAGCTTAAAATAAAAGGAATATACACAGGGAAAAATCTCTATGTACAGAACCCGTTCACAAGCGATATGAAAACATTCTGCACCAAAGAAGTATGGATCAATGGGAAACTGGTATACGATAGTATTGCAACTTCCTCCTTTCAGTCTGCTTATGAAATAGATCTTTCAGGTTTTAGAATAAATGATACGGTCGAAATCAAAATATTTCATCATAACGATTGCAAACCAAAAATTCTGAATTATCCTTTCAGACGTCATATGCATAGCTTTGCATTTCTTTCATTTGAAGTAAGATCAGATAGTATTACATGGAAAACCAAAGGGGAAAAAGAAGGAGAATACAAGCTGGAACAATTTGTAAATAATACCTGGACGATTATCAATAAAATAAATGTACGGAAAGATTCTTCATACTCCGCTCCTTCTATACATCATTCGCACCTGAACAAGTACAGAGTAAAATATATAGATAAAAACGGCCAGGTGTTCTATTCCCAGGTGGCCGAATATGAATCGGACATTCCTCGGCTTGAAATTACTCCATCCATGGAAAGGAAAATTTTATTTTCGCGGGAAGCACCCTATGAACTTCTTGACGCATATGGAAACATACTGGAAAGCGGATATAAGAAAGAGATAGAAACTAAAAATTTAAAAGAAGGTACTTACTATATAAATACGGACAACCGTACGATAAAATTTTTTGTAAAAGAATCCAAAGTCAGGATAAAAAAGAGAAGATAAATTTCTAACTATCAATAATTCGAAACTATTTTCAAAAGCCACATGTTAATATTTTAGCTATTACTGTTAAAATAGTTGTTGGACAAAGGAGGATGTATGTCGATAGCAGAAATGATACTAGCGGTTTTCTTTCCACCTATTTCAGTGTTGATGAGATACGGATTTGGCGGAAAATTCCTGCTTAATTTATTGCTTACCATTGTAGGCTGGTTACCCGGAGTAATCCATGCCTTTGTAATTCTCTCTAAAAAAGAGACAGTAAGCAACGTTTAGTTTAATATTCGTTTGTATTTGCAAGAGACGTGAGCAATCGCGTCTCTTTTGTTTTGCTCACTTTCTAATATGATGGCAAATCACTTCGAATAAAAAAACAAAAAAACAAAAAAGGCTATAAAGCTCAGCGAAGACAAAGCATTCAGCCTCATAGTGGATTTAAAATCTGCTGCTTTCTTATTTTTTCTCACTCTGAAAAACCAAAGAAAAAAATAAACCAGTGTTGGGAAAAGGAAGGTCATAAATATGAGGGCGAGCTGCCATGAATAGTAAGAGATAAAATAATAGACAAATCCCATCGTAGCCAGAAAAAATATTCCGCCTGTCCACAGGAACGTTCCCTCTATTCCCAGCATCCTGCTCATAGTATTATCGCCTCTCCTTCCGTCTTCCTGATGCTGATATACCTGCGTCATGGGATAAGAACCAAAAAGCATTAAAGAACATAATCCTGCCGCAGATAAAGTACGGTTATTAAACAGTTCGCCGAGAGCAATCTCTTCGATGGCATGAAAAGACATTAAATAGGTATAGGCCCCCTGAAAAAAAGCTACTGTCAGTAAACCGATCACAGGAAATTTTTTCAGCCTAACTGCAGGATGACTATATGCCTTGGAAGCAACACCAATAAAAAAAATCATTACCGCAAACTGCCAGCTGATCATAAAACTTAACACCAGGGCAATCAAATCAAATACCAGACTTACGACATACAATTCTCTATCAACCGGAGGCGGATTCTCCAAACCGCCTATGCTTTCCTCGTCCTTATCAAAATAGCTATTGTATGCATTGCTGGCCGGATAGAAAAAAAGATGAATAATAAAGAAGGATAATACCAAAAAAACTAAATTAGGCCGGGAAGCCTGGCTTGCTGCAAATAGAAAGAAGGGCATTAAATACAGAGAAAACGGTATCCTTAGATGCAGTATAGTGCTTTTCTTAATCATGGATTTCTAACAAGTTAGCTCTTTTTTTGTTAAGACTTTTTATGGCAACCTACATCTCATCAATCGGAATTGCAAATCCTGAATATTCTTTCCCGCAAATGGAAATTGCCGCATTCATGGCCAATGCCGTAAATATGAATGCCGAAGAAAGAAAAAGGCTATTCGCCTTATATAAAGCTTCGGGCATTACAAAGAGATATAGTGTCATTCCGGACTTCGGAAAAGAAAAAGGATCTTATACCTTTTTTCCAAATACTGCCGATATGGAACCCTTTCCTTCTGTATCCGAAAGAATGAAACTATTTGAGAAAAAAGCTCTGCCGCTTGCGCTGGATGCCATTGATGATTGCCTGAAAGATTCTTCCTTTGATAAAAAAGATATTACTCACCTGATTACTGTAAGCTGTACGGGCATGTATGCACCGGGCATTGACCTGGAAATAGTGGACAGGCTACAACTGAAAAAAAATATTGAAAGAACATGCATCAACTATATGGGATGTTATGCAGCATTCAATGCATTGAAGGTTGCCAATGCCATCTGTAGCGCCAGAACCGATGCCAAAGTACTGGTGGTATGCGTAGAGTTGTGCACGATACATTATCAGAAAAATAAAAACTGGGATCACCTGCTGTCCAATGCAATTTTCGGAGATGGAGCGGCAGCAGTGATGATGCAGGGAAACAAACCTGCCGCGCAGCCTTCTCTGAGTCTTGAATCTTTTTTCTGCGATATAGCGATAGAAGGAAGAAATGATATGGCCTGGCACATTTCTGATTTTGGATTTGAAATGACACTTTCATCTTATATTCCCGACATGATCAAAGGAGGGATAAAAAAGCTGACAAAAAATTTGTTAAATAATATTCAGCTTGATCCGCAGGACATAGACCTTTACGCCATTCATCCCGGCGGGAAAAGAATTTTAGAAGTGATAGAAGAAGAATTGCAATTGCCAAAAGAAAAAAATAAATATGCTTACGAGGTATTGAAGAACTACGGCAATATGTCTTCCCCCACAGTCTTATTTGTACTTTATTATATTTTAAAAGCGCTGAAGCAGGAAGATCATCAAAAAAATATTTTAGGTTTTGCTTTCGGTCCCGGGCTCACACTGGAATCGATGCTGCTGAAAGTGAACTGCCCGGAAAAACCGGAAAAGAAATTTGCTTCTGCTGAAGAAAAAGAAATCGCACTTTAAACTCATTATTATGTTCCGAAACAGATCCACAACTACAGAGATCATGGATGATCTCGACTGCAAAGGAGAAGTGGTTGTCCAAACGCTCAGGGAGCTGGAGTTTATCAATGAATGGTTAGGCGGAAATAATGTTACACTGGGGGCCTTAAAAAAATGTGTACAACAGATTGATGGAGAAAATTTAACCAAGCCTCTCCATATCAGTGATCTGGGCTGTGGCAGCGGGGACATGCTTAAGCTTATTGCTAAAAAAGCGCGGAGAGAAAATTACAAAGTTGAGTTAACCGGAGTAGATGCCAATCCATTTATAATTGATTATGCCAAAAAGCATTCAGAAAAATTTCCTGAAATAAAATATATAGATGCCAATGTATTTTCGGAGAAATTTAAAAATGAAAAATTTGATATAGTCAACTGTACCCTATTCTGTCACCATTTTACCAACCAGGAACTCACTGATTTATTAAGCCAGTTGAGAAAGCAATGCAGGCATGCGGTGATCATCAATGACCTTCATCGCCACTGGCTGGCTTATCATTCTATAAAATTTCTAACTCAGCTGTTCTCAAAATCGGCAATGGTGAAAAATGATGCAAAACTTTCGGTACTACGGGGATTTACTAAAGACGAACTAAAAAAAATAATACAGGACACAGGATTCAGCAGGTATACAATCGAATGGAAATGGGCCTTCCGATTTCAGATAATACTCTGGATATAATTCCCAACAAATCAAATCGCTCATGGTTATTTATCAAACCAATCATAAATACCATGAGCAGAATTCACTTAACCTTCGGAATATTAATAATATTGGCAATGGGTATTGTAGGAATGACTACAAAACTTGTATCAATAGGTGAAGGTATCATCATTATTCTTATAACACTTATTGCCACGCCTTTTCTTTTTCAATTGCTGAAAAACACCCCGAGAAGGGATATGTAACAAAGAAGATTATAGTATTACTTCATGAGCTTTCACGTATCCGTGTAAAGCTTTTCTTCTTTTATATCCAATAATGGTTTTTCTAACCGGTCCGCGGTTGTTGAAATGTATCACATTGTCTTTTTTCTTTCTTTCTCTGAATTTCCAGATAAGCATTCCTGCCAAAACCGCCAATAGGGCTGTTGGAATAAAAACAAATAAAGAGCTTGTAAGCGGACTTGCTTCTGCAGGGGATGCAGCATACACACTGATTGTGGAAAATACCATAAAGAATGTATATAATACTAGTTTAAGTTTCGTCATATGTAAGTTGGATTTAGATATATAACATGTGCGGGGAAAAATTTGTTAAGCGGAAATAAATATTTTAAACATTTCTTAACAAAGAACAATTATCTACAGGAATCAAATAAGCACTTTATGATCACCGACCCTGTATTGGATATTCTTGTAGTAGAAGACGAAATGAGCTCTGTACTGCTAACTCAAAAAATCAAAGAAGAATTTAAGCAGGATGTAAAAATCCATAAAAATGGCAAAGGTCTGTTAAAAGACCTGGGCCTCTATAAAGACCTCGACGTCATTATTGTTGATCAGCAATACACCAATGAAAACCTGGTAGACACTTTAAAAGCGGTAAAACGTAAAAGTCCGGGTACTGAAGTAATAGTTCTTTCCAGTAATACCGATACCAAAATGGTAGATTCAGTTAAGCATGCAGGGGCTTACGATTACATTTATAAAGACAGGAGTGCAGTAGATAAAATTGTATATTCTCTGAAGGCATTTATTACAAGAAAAAAATTGCATGCGGAAAATGTGAAGTTACGTTCCAGCAGCAAAAGATCCAGAACTGCCTTAATGGTAATGATATTAATGATCGCCGGCATTATAGGCTTCTTTGTATATTATCTCACTAAATAATCCCTATTAATTTAAGTGAACACGGAACCCGTTTCTGAAAAGAGCGGGTTTTTTATTGTACCGGGTACTACTCTTCTGACGACTCTGAGTCGTCTGACGAGTAATTCCCACATAGGATTACTTCTTTTTCTTTTTAAACATCCTCTGAAATAGATTCCCGTTGGAAAAGTCCTGCACGTAATTATGCCCGTAATCCCTGTGATACTTGAAAGAACATCCCACCCGTATGAATTTTTTATTGAAAATATTTTTACGATGTCCCAGCATCGAAACATCTTGATCTACCATGAGCGACATCACTGCATCCATCGCCTGCTTCCAACCATAATCACAATTCTCTCCCCAGTTGCCGGCAAAGTTTCCGAAAATTTTAAATCTTACTTCGCATCTGAAAGGCCTGTCATGGCCTTCATAGCCCGAAAGGCCGGAAGTGAATGCATGAAAGGCAGAAGATAAGTGGAGAGAAAAAGAAGGACGTAGCCGCGGAAGGTCTTTTGTCCTGTTTAGATCTGCATAAAGGCTTCCATAATAAGGCAGCTTCATCAGGCCTTCGATATCATCTTTTGATTTGATAACTTCCCGGGACACAAGATAATCCAGGTAATAGGCTTTAGCAAAGAGCGGGCCGTTCATGCGCGCCAGGTTCATCAGGCGAATGCTTTCTTTTGACTTTTTGGAAAGATAAAATGCAAACCTTGCCGTGTTGGCTTTGCGGTATGTCTTCTTATCCCAGGAAGCATCGTATGCAATCCGCGGGGAACAGGAAATGAAAAAAATGGGCAGTAAAAAAATGTATAGCTTCATGAGAATTAAATATTATGTCCATAGTCCATAGTCCATGGTACATAGTCCATGGAAGTTTCCATGGACTATCGACCATGGACTAATCAACTATCATCTCATATCCAAAATCCCACCGGTAATCCTCGCCAGAGAAGTATGCACATCAATCAGATCATAGATCAATTGATATCTTTGCAGAGCCACATTCAGATAACTCAGCTGCACCTGTCGGTAATCAAAGGCGGAAAAATTGCCGGTTCGGTATTTTGTCTCTGCCAGACTTAATTCTGCTTCTGCCGTTTTTAAATTCTCTTCGCTCAGCGCAAAAATATTTCTGCGGATATTATACAGATCATAAAACGACGCAAGCTGATTCTTCATCAGGAAAATCTGCTGCTGGATACCCACGCTGTCCATTTCCGCTTCCAGCTCAGCATTTTCAATTCCTCTTTTTATTCTTCCTCCATTGAATAAGGTATAGCTCAAAGAAAGGTTGGCATAAAAATCATACGAATCTCCCGTACGCACAGGCTGTCCTTCCCGGTCAAGATAAGTTAAGCCTGCATTCATACCTGTATTAATAGAAATGCGCGGAAACAAATTACTTCTTTGGAATTTTACATTCTCCCTTAAGATCGCCTGGTTGATATACTGATTTCTTAAAGTCTGATTGTTGCTGATCATCTTCGCATACAAAGTATCCCTTACAAAATCAATTCCTGAAAAATTCAATTGGTCATTGAATGAATAGTTCTTTTCAGAATCTACCGCCATCAGCAAATTCAGATTCCTTACGGCATTCTGAAAATTTAACCTGGAGTATAAGTAGTTGGTAGAATCGCTTAAATAATCATTGCGTGCCTGCAGCAGATCAAATTCACTGGCTGTGCCGATATCTTTCTTAAGCTTCGCCAGTTCATATTTGTCTTTTGACAGCTTTAATATTTTTTCATACACATTCAATCTTTCTCTTTCCAATAATACCTGGTAATATCCAAGCACTACAGATTGGACAGTGCCTTCTACTATTACTGCTGCATTGCCATTACTGAGCTGTTCTAATTTTTCAAATCTTCTTTTATTGATATTTACTTTAAAGCCATCAAATAAAACCCATGCAAGGTCAATATTTCCCGCTACTCCATGACGCTCAATTTGTCCGGCAAGAAACGAACCCGGTGTATTGATATTTGCCCACGAGTTGGTTTGCGCCGCATTGAATACAACAGAAGGATATCGCCCTGCATTCCCCCAGGAATTATTATTCTGTGCAATCTTTTGATCGTAGCCTGAAATGATGATGTCATAGTTATTCGCAAGACTCGCCCGAACTGCTCTTGATAAGCTCAATGTATCCTGAGCAAAACCTTTGAAGGTGAAGAAAATTAAAATAATCTGCAGATATATTTTTTTACGCAACATTTTTTCTGTTTCCTGACATGAAAGTATAAATCCCCGGAATAACATATAAAGTAAGCAAGCCTGAAAAAATTAATCCTGCCACTACTGCAACGCCCAGCGACTGGCGGCTTCCGGCAGAAGCGCCAAGTGATAAAGCGATTGGCAAAATACCAAACACTGTAGCAAGGTTTGTCATTAAGATCGGCCTTAGCCTGTGCACAGAAGCATCAATCACCGCATTTACTTTTTCCATTCCTTCTCTCTTTCTTTGATTGGCAAATTCCACAATTAAAATTCCGTTTTTAGTAACTAATCCAACCAGCATGATGATCCCGATCTGACTGAAAATATTAAATGTAAAATTAAAATACCACAGCGCAAGCAAGGCTCCAGCCATAGCCAGCGGTACAGTTATTAAAATAATCAAAGGATCTGTGAAGCTTTCAAATTGCGCGGCAAGCACCAGATAAATTAAAACCAGTGCAAGAGAAAATGCCAGCAATAAGCTCGAAGAGCTTTCTGTAAAATCTTTTGCTTGTCCTGACAATCTAGTTAAAATATAATCTGGTAATACTTTTTCCTTTACACTGTTCATCGCATCTATACCTTCTCCCAGACTATAGCCTTTATTCAAACCCGCATTGATAGTAGCAGAGGCATACCTGTTATAGCGGAAACGCGCCGTAGGATTTGCCTGCTCTTCCATATTTACAAAATTATCGAGCGCTACCATTTGTCCGTTTTTACCCCGCACATATAAATTTTTCAAATCCTGCGGATCATCACGGTCTTCTCTTTTCACTTGCCCTATAATCTGGTATTGCTTCCCATTCCTGATGAAATATCCCAATCTCTGTCCGCTGTATGCCAGTTGTAAAGTACGGGCAATGTCTTCCACAAACACGCCCATCTCTGCCGCTTTAGCTCTATCGATTGTAATAAAAATTTCAGGTTTGTTAAATTTCAGATCACTGTCAACAAAAGTAAGTCCGGGAATTTTTCTGGCTTCTTCCATAAATAATGGCAAAAACTTTTTCAGCGAGTCAAAGCTGGGGGCAAGCAATACATATTGCAATGGCTGTCCGCCGAACCTGCTGCCAATGGTAGGAGGCTGCACAGCATTCACTCTAACTGAAGTAACTTCTTTAATATCTTTAGAAATCTGTTCGAATATTTCCTGCTGTGATCTTTCCCGCTGATCGGGTTCGGTAATATATAAATTTAAAGTACCGCTGTTCACTGCACCGATAGCTCCAAAGCTTGGAGCCGTAATAGTGATAGGCGTTTTAATTTCCGGAATTTTGCTGATGGCTAATTCGGTAATCAGATCCATATGTTTCTCCATGTATTCGAAGGAGGCGCCTTCCGGAGCAGTAGCAGAAATTCTGATATTGGATCTGTCTTCCAGAGGAGCAAGCTCTTTCGGAACTACATTTAAAAAAACATAAATCAGAATTCCGCACACAATAATAATAATCCAACTGAGCCAGCGCATTTTCATAAAGCTGCTCAGTGAATTTTCATATCCTTTATTCAATCTTTCAAACCAAGGTTCGGTCTTGCGATATAGCCAATTTCTTTTATCACCTTTCTTTAAAAGAAAAGCGCTCATCATCGGACTCAAGGTCAAAGCAACGAAGGCAGAGACCAACACTGATCCTGCGATTACAATTCCGAATTCTCTGAATAATCTTCCGGTCAAACCCTGAAGGAAAACAACCGGGAGAAAAACTGCTGCGAGAGTAATAGTAGTAGAGATAATAGCAAAATAAATTTCTGCAGAACCTTTATGCGCTGCCTCCTTTACTTCTTCTCCTTCTTCAATTTTTTTATAAATATTTTCCAGCACAATGATAGCATCATCGCATACCAGTCCGATGGCCAGCACTATTGCCATTAAGGTCAGGATGTTGATGGAAAATCCTGCCAGGTACATAATGAAAAATGCAGAGATAATGGAAACAGGAATCGCTACAACCGGAATAAGTGTAGATCGCCAGTCACGAAGAAAAATAAAAATGATAAGCACTACCAATCCGAATGCAATAAATAAGGTCTCTTCTACTTCGGTGATTGCCTTCCTTACATATGTAGTAAAGTCATAACCAATTTCAATTTTCACATCGGAAGGAACCTCACTTTTCAATTGTTCCAGTCTTTTATAAAACTCATCTGCTATATCTACTGCATTAGCGCCCGGCTGTGGGTTTACAGAAACTCCTACCATGGGCTCCCCTCTCCTCTTTAAACCCGTACGAGGATTTTCCGCGCCTAGCTCTGCATAACCGATATCACGAAATTTTATAGATTTATTTCCTTCCTGTTTGATCAGCAGGTTATTAAAATCTTCTTCATTTTCCAGAAGGCCGGAAGTTTTTACGGTAAGTTCGGTGCTCTCTCCTTCTATTCTTCCGGAAGGAAGTTCTACGTTTTCTTTATTTAAGGCAGAAAGAACATCCTGCGGCGTAACATTGGTGGCAGCCATTTTAGCCGGATCAAACCAAAGCCTCATCGCAAATTTTTTCTCCCCGAAAACATTTACCCGGCTTACTCCTTCTATAGTTTGGATTTTTTCTCTGATGGTAGTAGATGCAATTTCACTAAGCTCCAGGGAATTTCTTTTTTCACTGGAAACAGTCATAAAAATAATAGGCTGTGCATCTGCATCGGATTTTTCCACTACAGGATTTTCTACATCAGCGGGAAGCTGTCTTCTGGCAATGGAAACTTTGTCACGCACATCATTGGCCGCAGCTTCCAGTTCTACATCCACATTAAATTCCACTCTTATAATACTTACCTGTTCGCGGCTGGTAGAAGTGATTTCTTTAATGCCCTCTATTCCGGTAAGCCTTTCTTCAATAGGTTCGGTAACCTGCGATTCCATTACAGCAGCATTCGCACCGGGGTAAGTAGTAGTAACGGTGATTACAGGAGGGTCAACAGCAGGATATTCTCTGATTCCGAGAAACAGAAATCCTACTATCCCGAATAAAAGTATCACAAGGGAAAATACAATCGCCAGAACAGGCTTGTTGATGCTTACTGAAGATAATCTCATTAGCCTTAATTCCCTGTTTTAATTTTGACCCTCTTGCCGGGCTTCAGTTGTAAAATACCTGTAGTAATAATGGTATCGCCTGATGCAAGTCCCTGCACTATCTGCACTTCTTTTTCTTTTCTTATTCCTAATTCCACTTTTGCCATTTCGGCCTTACCTGATTTATATAAATAAATTTTATACCCCTTCATATCCGGAATCACTACTTCACTGGGAACCAGGATCGCATCAGGGATTTTATCAAAGACCAAAGTAATACTGGCAAAGGCTCCCGGGAAAATGTTGCTTCGGGGATTTACCGCTATAGCACGGATCTGCACTGTACGGGTAAGGGGATCAATCTTAGGATCGATGGCATAAATTTCTCCCGAAAAATTTTTACCTATTCCTTCTACATCAAAGACAATTTTGTTTCCCGCTCTTACTCTTGCTACATATTTTTCAGGAATGCTGAATTCGATTTTGATTTTACTGATGTCCTGGAGCGTAGCAACTGTAACTGAAGGAGAAACATAGCTTCCTTCGCTAATATTTTTCAATCCGATCGTGCCGGAGAAAGGAGCGGTGATTTCCGTTTTAGCGATTTGTGCGCTTATTAAGGCACGCTCTGATTTTAAGATATTTAATTCATTGATTACCGCATCATATTCTGCCTGACTGATACCGCCTTTCTCCAAAAGAATTTTTGATCTTCTTTCATTCTCCTGGCTTAGTTGTATCCTGTGTTCTGCTCTTTGGTATTGAGCCTGCAATTCGGAGTCATTGATTTTTACCAGCAGCTTTCCTTTAGGTATTACAGATCCTTCTTTAAAATATACGCCGGTCACTTTGCCGCTGGCTTCCGTTTTAAGTTCTACCTCTTCATTAGCCAGTATAGTTCCGGAAGCTTTTAACTCCATTTCCAACGGAGCAGATCTTGCAATTAAAATATTAACAGGAAGCTCTTCATTGGCAGCGCCTTGGGGTGAAGATTGTTTTTTTTCGGATTGACGGATTTTAGGCAGGGCTAAAAGGACTATAATTCCTCCCACAATAATCAGCCACAAAACTACTTTGAATGTCTTATTCATAAACTGCTTGAATACCCTGCAATTTATAAATAAAAGCAATAGCCTTTAAAATATTGTTCTACGAAGAATATATATCCTGGTCAGGAATCAATACGTAAGGTTATTTACGCAGCACGGGTTGATCATTCATCATGATTTTCACCGCCACAAAACAACACAACAGGGAAAGCAACAGAAGGATCATAATTTTTGTTTGTTTTTTAATATATACGCTTTCTCCCTATAGAAGTAACTGCTATACTTCTCTATGTAATAAAATTACTTACTTTATATTTTTCTTTACTGCAAAGCATTTACTTTTATAGCTATAAAGATTTCTTATGAAAAAGATTCTCTTTCTCCAGCTTATATTCCTTCCGTTTTTACTGAATGCACAGATCACGCAAACTGTCAGAGGAAAGGTCGCTGACAAGCAATCTAAATTTCCTATCGAAGGCGCTACTGTAGAAGTAATAAGTCTTAGTCCGGTGAAATGGGCAAATACTGACGATAAAGGAGAATTCAATATAAGCGACGTGCCGGTTGGAAGGCATGATCTGAGAATTACTATACTTGGTTATAATGAACAGATTATTCCCAATATCCTGCTTACTGCCGGAAAAGAAATTTTTCTGAATATAGAACTGGAAGAACAGGTAATGGAAATGGAAGAAGTGGTAATAGAAACCACCAAAGACAAGTCCAAAACCAACAATGAAATGTCTGTGGTGAGCAACCGTACATTCAGCATTGAGGAAACTAGCAGGTATGCCGGAAGCAGAAATGATCCAGCAAGAATGGCGATGAACTTTGCCGGCGTTACAGGCACAAGCGATGCAAGAAATGATATCATCATCCGGGGCAACACTCCGCTGGGTGTATTATGGAGACTGGAAGGAATTGATATTCCCAGTCCTAATCACTTTGGAACTTTCGGTACTACAGGCGGGCCGATCAGCATGCTGAATAACAACGTGCTGAGCAACTCTGATTTTATGACCGGGGCATGGCCTTCTCAGTATGGAAATGCCCTCGCGGGAGTTTTTGATCTGCAGATGAGACGCGGAAATAATCAGAAGAGAGAATATATGATACAGATGGGATTTAATGGACTGGAATTAGGCGCAGAAGGACCATTCAGCAAAAATCATGGCGCATCTTATCTGGCAAACTACCGGTATTCAACGCTGGGAATTTTCAAAACGCTCGGTATTAACTTTGGCACAAGCGCCTTGCCGGAATACCAGGACCTTAATTTTAAATTACATTTCCCGACAGAAAAAGCAGGCACTTTCACCATTTTCGGTTTAGGCGGAATAAGTCAGGTAAAAGTGAAGGGGGAAAACACAGACACGACAGATCTGTATAGTGATCCCGGAGATAACACCATTTTCCAATCTCATATGGGCGTGCTCGGATTTTCAAATACTTACTTCATAAATAATAACACCTATAGCAAAGCGGTATTTGCCATTTCTGCCACCAGGATGTTTGTAAGCAATGACTCCATCCCCAAAGACAGCCTTGGAAATTATTCATTGACTCCCGTACCTGATTACAGAAATGAATTCAGACAGGTAAAATATTCTTTAAATTATTCCATCAATAAAAAATTCAGCGCTAAAAACACTTTAACTACTGGATTAATACTTGATTATTATTTCTTCAACCTGGTAGACAGTGTGCTGCAGGGCACAAAATTTATTACTCTCAGAAATTTTGATGGAAACAGTATGCTTGCGCAGGCCTATACTACCTGGCAGCACAGGTTCAGTGAAAAGTTAATTTTAAATTC
The DNA here is from genome assembly GCA_019746425.1 of Cytophagaceae bacterium. Lineage (GTDB taxonomy): Bacteria > Bacteroidota > Bacteroidia > Cytophagales > Cytophagaceae > JAIERY01. Next base: position 16,557 of record JAIERY010000282.1, on the reverse strand, counting down.
AGGATTGCATATACAATTCTTTGCCTATAATAAGAAGTATGCATTTGAACCAAGACTAGGACTCAGATATAAATTCAGAGAGAATCAATCCATCAACTTCGGATACGGGCTTCATAGTCAGCTGCAGGCATTTCAGGCATACTTCAGAGAAGATCCTCTGCCTGACGGCACTTATATCAAAACCAACAAAGACCTCGGTTTTACCAAAAGTCACCAGGCCGTGCTTGGCTATGATTATTCCATTAATAAAAATCTCAGGCTGAGAGTGGAATCTTATTATCAGTATATATTTAATGCGGCAGTAGAAAGAAATTCTTCTTCTTTTTCTATGCTGAACTCGGGAGCTGACTTTATAATTTTTACCAGCGACAGCCTTGTCAACAAGGGAACCGGGGAAAATTATGGATTTGAAATTACCTTTGAAAAATTTTACAGCCACAATTATTATTTCCTCATCACTGCTTCCATTTATAATTCCAGATACAAAGGCAGCGATGGAGTTGAAAGAAATTCAGCCTTCAATGGAAATTATACATTCAATGTATTGGGAGGAAAAGAATTCCGGATCAATGAAAAGAATGCGATTACCTTAGATGGTAAAGTCATATGGGCAGGAGGAAGAAGATATACGCCGGTAAATCTTCCGGCTTCGGTGGCTGCTAACAGTGAAGTAATAGACAGTCTTGCATACTCCGAGCAGTTTCCTGACTATTTCAGGTGTGACTTTAAAGTGGGTTACCGGTTAAACGGCAAAAAAGCCTCGCAGGAATTTGCCCTGGATGTGCAGAATATATTCAACAGAAAAAATGCTTTTATACAGAAATATAATATTGAACGGCAAAAACTGATCGTCATACCACAGCTGGGAATTTTTCCGGTAGTTCAGTACAGACTTACTTTCTGAGAGTATTAAAATGAAACGGGCTAAGCAAAACTGCTTAACCCGATCAAAATTTCAAATAAGGGTGGCTTATTGGAGAATTTACCAAATTTATACAAAAAATTCTATATTTTTTACTAAAATTTAAAAAATAAGTAAAAATTCCTTTGGCCAATTTTTATTTTTTCAAAGTTTACTTTTCAAGAATAATATTTTGATCTGGATTCTGAATGAAATATAATTAACTATTTCTAAGCCAAATATTTGGTATTTATTTTTTCCAATGTAATTTTGTTTTTCCCGTTTAAAAGGGAGCTTCTCAAAGTCAATTACCTTCTCAAAAATGTAATTGATTTATAAAGAAGAGGGGAGAGAACAGGCTCAGTGAACCTCTAGCAACCTATCAACAATAGATAAGGTGCTAAATCCTAACCGCCAATTGCGGTTTATATAAATTAATTATGATGTTATCAAAAATGATTATTACAATCTTCAGGAATTTCCTATTGGGATCAGTCGCTGGTTTTCATTCGCTTGGCATACTTCTTTTTAAAGCCTGTTGTTGTTAGAAAATTGTGCAGCCGCCTTTAAAAATTATTTTAAAAAGAAGATCTAATTATTGTGGAAAATCAAGTTTATAAATACACTCAGAAGTTTACGCTGGAATCCGGAGAAAAAATTGATGGCTTCCAGATCGCCTATTCAACTTCAGGAAAATTAAATGCCAACCAGGATAATGTTATCTGGGTTTGTCATGCACTCACAGCCAATTCAGATGCGGAAGCATGGTGGTGCGGATTAGTAGGGCCGAATTCATTGTTTGATCCTGCAAAATATTTCATCGTTTGTGCAAATATACTTGGTTCATGCTATGGCACTTCAGGGCCGGCCGAGCTAAATCCTCAAACCAACAAGCCATATTTCCTTTCATTCCCTCAGGTCACTATCCGGGATATGGTGGCAGCTCATGAATTACTGCGCGCTCATTTAGGGATTCAAAAAATTCACACCTGCATCGGCGGTTCTCTCGGAGGTCAGCAGGCATTGGAATGGTCTATCATTAAACCGGAACTCATTAGTAACCTGATTCTGCTTGCTACGAATGCGTCACATTCTCCCTGGGGAATTGCTTTCAATGAATCTCAAAGACTGGCCATTAAAGCCGACCCGACCTGGCAGGATAATTCTCTCTCTGCAGGAAGAGAAGGTTTGAAAGCTGCCCGCGCGGTGGCTTTACTTTCTTACAGGAATTACCATACTTATGAGCATTCTCAGTCAGAAGATGATGTCAACAAACTGGATGATTATAAAGCGAGTTCCTACCAGAATTATCAGGGAGAAAAACTGGTCAACCGTTTCAATTGCCATTCTTACCTGTACCTTTCCAAAGCAATGGATTCTCATAATGTTGGACGCGGAAGAGGAAGCGTTAAAAGCGCACTTCAGTCTGTCAAGGCCAACACTTTGCTCATAGGTATAAAAAGCGATATTCTTTTCCCTGTATCTGAACAAATACTGTTAAGCCAGCAAATACCGAATGCCGTGTACCATGAAATTGATTCTTTGTACGGGCACGATGGCTTTTTAATTGAAACCGAAAAAATAGGGAACCTGATAAAGGCTTTCTATCAGAAGAGTAAGGAGAAAATTCATTCTTAAGCGCCTCCCCAACCCGCAAGGATTTGTAATCCATTTTGAAGAAATTTTAGTCTTACATGAATCCTTGCGGGTTTAATACAAAAAGCTGAACCGTTTTGTCCCTTTTTGCCCAAAAAGGCATTATTGTCTCATTACAGGGATCTGATACCCTTAAATTTTCAGAAAAAACAATAAATCACGAATAAAAACGTATTCAAAAAGTCTTATATTTATAGTCTGTCTTTAAAATAATTTCATTGCATTTTTGTGGAATTATCGCTTTAAAAGCATCTGTATAAAGACAATATTATTACGCTCATACTTCCAAACAAAAACAAAAAACTCATACAAACTCTATGAAAGTGTTAAAAAAAGTTCTGTTAATTTTTTTAGGATTAATTGTGGTGATCATTGCTGCACTGGCCATCATTCCTATTTTCTTCAAAGATGAGATCAATGCCAAGATCAAATCGGAGATCGCAAATACCATCGATGCAAAAGTTGACTACAAGGATTTCAGCCTTAGTCTGTTCAGCAACTTCCCAAACTTTACTCTTGGCCTGGAGAAGCTGACTATGATCGGCACCAAAGACGGGTTTAAAAACGACACGCTGTTCAGCGCTGAAAATTTTAACGTAGCCGTAGATCTTATGAGTGTGATCTCAGGCGACCAGATGAAGGTAAAAGGGATTTTCCTTGATAAGCCTTATATCCTGACAAAATTTTTAAAAGACGGAAGAATGAGCTGGGATATCACCAAGCCTTCTGCTGATACAACAGCTGCCGCTCCGGCAGATACTGCTGCAAGCAACTTCTCCCTGGGAATAGAAAAATGGCAAATAACAGACGGAATAATTATTTATGATGATGCCTCTCTTCCTATGTACACAGAATTAAGACACGTGGAGCATGAAGGTAAAGGTGAAATGGCAGGAGACATTTTCAAAATACTGGAAAGCAAGACCACTACACCTGAGTGGTATTTAAGTTATGACAACGTAACATATCTGAACAAACATTCTCTCGATGCAGACGTGAAGTTCAATATGGACCTTAAAAATTCTGTATATACCTTCATAGACAATTTATATAAGATCAATGATTTCAAATTAAAGTTCGGCGGTGAAATTGCCATGCCAACTGACGATATCAAAATGGATCTTAAGTTCGGCACACCCGAAGACATGGATTTCAAAAATCTTATCTCTCTGATCCCCGCCTTCTACACCAAAGATTTTGAAAATATCAAGACCGAAGGAAAACTTGGTTTCGAAGGATGGTATAAAGGCATCTTCAACGATACGCAGATGCCTGGCTTCGGAGTGAATCTGGTGGTAAAAGATGCCATGATGAAATACCCGAATCTTGATCCTGTAAAAAATATCAATATAGATGTTCATGTAGTAGATGAAGATGGAAGTATGACAAAAACTGTCGTAGATCTAAGAAACTTCAGCCTGGATATTGGCAACAACCCTGTGAGAGCAAAAGCCCTGATCAAAGGATTTGGACCAGCGGATATAGATGCCAGCATTAAAGCGTCTTTAAATCTTGCCTACATCAACAAAGTATATCCTATAGAAGGCACAACGCTTGCAGGCGTTTTCAACCTGGATGCAACTGCCAAAGGAACTTACAACGATGCCGCCAGGCAGATGCCTCTGGTAAATGCTAAAATGAGTCTTGTAAATGGCAATGTGAAATCAAAAGATGTTCCATTCCCTCTTGAAGGAATTAATATGAGCGCAGTGGCGGTAAGCGATGGCAGCATGCCGAACTCAAGCGTACTGGTAGAAAGCTTCAAAATGATGCTGCAGGGTGAGCCATTCGAAATGAAAGCCTTCGTGAAAAACTTCGACGATATCAATTATGACGTAAGCATAAAAGGAATCGTTGATCTTACGAAACTTACACAGGTAGTTCCTATGGAAGGAATGACACTTGCAGGAAGAATCAACGCCGACATTTCTACCAAAGGAAAAATGTCTGATGTGGAAGCCGGCAGATATGACAAAACCACTACCAGCGGAACGATGGGTGTGAAAGATTTCAAATACAGCAGCACAGATATGCCACAAGGCATGACGCTTTCTTCTGCCAATTTCTCTTTAACTCCTGAGAAAATGGGAATTGAAAATATGGACGGTACTGTTGGGAAAAGCGATATCAGCTTAAAAGGATCTTTCTCCAACTACATGGGTTACATGTTTGGAAAAAGCGGTGATACCACTATTCACGGAAACCTGGCGCTGACCTCCAAAAAATTTGACGTGAATGAGTGGATGACGGAAGAAGAAACTCCAGCCACCGCTACTCCTCAAGCAGACGAACCGATGACCGTATTTGAAGTTCCAAGAGATGTGGATTTTACATTCAATTCCAACATGAATAAAGTGTTGTATGATAGTATGGTCATGGAAAACTTCACAGGAATCATAACCATGAAGGATGGCATTGTACAGTTGAACAATGCATTCAGCTCTATGGGGGGGGCATTCAAATTAAGCGGAGCTTACAATACTCAGAACATGAAAGATCCTAAGTTCGATATGAACATGAAGATCGACAATCTTGAATTAAAACAAGCTTACAATTCTTTCAGCATGGTGAAAAAATATGCTCCAATAATGAAAAACATGGAAGGCAAGCTTTATATGGAACTGGCTTCAGCAGGAAGTCTTGGTCAGGATATGATGCCGGTTTACAAGACAGTGAACGGTGGCGGAAAAATTCACCTGGGCGATGCTGTTATAAAAGACAATAAAGCGCTTGCAGGTGTTGCTACTTTAACTCAGATGAAAAACCTGAACCCGATGAACATCAAAGATGTGAATGTAAAATTCAAGATTGTGGATGGAAATGTGGAAGTAGAACCATTTGACGTGAAAGCCGGTGATGTGAAAATGAATGTAAGCGGAAAGCAAAGCCTTGAAGGCACCTTGGATTATCTTCTTAAAATGGATATACCAGCCGGTGCAGCCGGACTTGCAGCAAACAATGCGTTGGCTAAACTTACAGGAGCGACACCAAGCGGCGACAAAAATGTGAAACTTGATTTCAAAGTTACCGGCCCGGTAAACGATCCTAAAGTAAGACCTGCCGGCGGAAGCGTAAAAGATCAGGCAACAGAAGGCGTTAAAGGTGTAGTAACGGATAAAGTAAATGCTGAAGTGGATGACGCTAAGGCGAAACTGGAAGAAGAGAAGAAAAAAGCCGAAGAAGAAGCGAGGAAAAAGTTAGAGGAAGAGAAGAAACGCCAGGAAGATGAAGCTAAGAGAAAATTAGAAGAGGAGAAAAAGAAGGCTGAGGAAGAAGCCAAAAAGAAACTTCAGGACAAAATAAAAATTCCAAAGTTTTAAATAAAAAAGAGGCTGTCTCAAAAGTCTGATTTTTGAAAAAATATCTTCGAAATTTGCTCAAAAAAACAAAAGATAAAATTTAGCAAAATTGACTTTTGAGGCAGCCTCTTTTAAATGGTTTTTACCCCCACAGGGGGGCGAGTTCAAAATAAACTGAAGTCCTTGCTATCACCTTCCTGCTTCTTATCCTCATCCTCTTGAAACTTCACATATCTTCAATCTATCTTCATCTATTCCAACCTGATAGACACAAGAGTATATTGTATGCGAAAGTCGTTTATACTTTACCATAGCCTAATTTACAAAACAAGGTAAAGCCTCTCTCCGAAGGAGTCCTTTGAACAGACATGACCACCGTCTTTGACGGTGGTTTTTTCAGGAACAATAAAAAAGTCATCCGATGACCTGAGGTCATCGGATGACTATAACTAATTCAATTAATAAATTCTATTGATATTCCAGGCTCTGAATGATCTCAACAATCTCCCATTCCAGCTTTGCAAATTTATCTGCGGGAAGGTCTATAATAACCTGCAGGGCGCGCTTGTCGCGGATGGCATGAATGAAATAAAATACTTTTTTCCTTCCTGAAGCTTCTGTATAGGTAGCCTTATTGCCCACCGCATAGTTCAGTCTCAGCATCCCATCGCTTTCAGTAAATACTTTCTGAACTTTATAATCTTTAAGTCCTTTGTAAGCCTTTTGCTTGGATAATGAATAAGGAGTAAGATCAGTAGGAGTGCGCAGTTCCTCTACAATAATCTGCAACGTAGGAAAAGAGTCTGTTTTATTCTGCTTTATAAATTCATAAACAGTGGAATGCCCTACATTCGTGATTTTTGGTTTTACCACCCAGCTCTTATTTGGGAAAGAAACCGACAAATTTATTTTTTCGATAAAATAACTGCTTTCGTCCCCGCTTTTTTCTTCATTCGCGGTAGTATCCTGTGCAGATAAAAAAAGAGGTAATACAAATACAAGGGAGAATAAAAAAAATTTTAACATATATTTATAGGAATATAATTTCTTCGATAACATTTGATCCTGCATCCTCATTCAGCATTTTAATGATCTTGCTCTTCGACATAGTCAGCTCATGTTTCAACGGTGCAGAATTGAGTTTTACAAAAAGTTTGTTCTCCTGAAAATAAATCTTACTCGTGCGTTTTGCTATAGGCGATCCCATGATCTTCTCCCACGAAGCAATGATGTTTGTCTGATTTAATTTTCCATTAAGCTTATATACATCAAGTAGGTCTTTGATGCAATCTTTGAGCGGTGATACATCTGCTTTCCTGGAAGTTGGTGAAGATTTTTTCAAGATTCTGCTTTAGCGTTTAATTATCAATTATCCTGCCATTTTCAATTCTAAAGATACTGATTTTTGCCTTTATATTTTTAAAAAACTCTTTTGTTCTTTCCGGCCTGGCATCTGTAATGAATAATTGCCCGAATTTATCATTTGCTACCATATTTAATAACTGCGAAATCCTTTCATCATCCAGCTTATCAAAAATATCATCCAGCAGTAAAATGGGTTTATTTTTCTTCACCTGATGTATGAGATCAAATTGTGCAAGTTTCAGGGCAATTACAAATGACTTCTGCTGCCCCTGCGATCCAAAATTCTTTAATGGCATTTCATTGATAAGGAATACATAGTCGTCTTTATGGGTTCCTTTGGAAGTTCTTTCCAGGAAAATATCTCTCGGCAGAGAAGCCTTGTAGGCGCTTTTAAAATCTTTATTTTCAAGATGAGATTGATAGATCAGGCTCACTTTTTCTTTTTTTCCTGCAAGCGACTGATAATGATTCTCAAAAAGAGGCTGCAGGTCTGAAATAAAATTTTTTCTCCTCCCGTAAATTTTTTCTGCTGTCTCTATCAGGGGCTCATCATAGGCAGCTAAAAGAATTTCATCTGTTTTATTTTCTTCTTTAAACTTTTTGAGGAGAGAATTTCTCTGCTTAAGAATATGATTGTATTTCAGCAGATGTTCCAGGTATTCTGAATCAAGCTGTGCAAAAACATTATCAAAAAATTTCCTTCTTTCTTCACTGCCTTCTCTTATCACATCGGTATCAAAAGGAGTAATGAGCACTACAGGAAATTTACCTATGTGATCTTTTATCTTTTCGTAAGATGTTTTATCTACTTTAAAGATTTTTTTCTGCGTATTGCTGAACCCTGTTTCTACATTATACTCCTGTTCCGCTTTATCAAAAACAGCTTCAAGCCTGAAAAAGTCTTCGTGATGCGAAATGGACATAGCATCGTTGGTATGAAAAGCGCTTTTGGTAAGAGAAAGGTAATAAATAGCATCCAGCAGGTTGGTTTTCCCGCTTCCGTTCAGTCCGGTGAAGGCATTGATCTGGGGAGAAAATGCAAGCTCGGTTTCTTTGTAATTCTTAAAGTTTATAAGCCTGATTTTCTTTAAATGCATAATTTTTATTGCTGAATTGTTTTATAGTTGTATTGCTGATGTTCTGTGAGATATAACAATTCAACCATTCAACAATGTAACAATTGATTGTGCCTAAAATTAACCCCAATTCACCTCTTTTATGCATAGGACTGATAAAATTTTAAAATAGGATTTTTCCAATGTTTTAAGGGCTGATTTCTTATTGTAAATTAAATGATTTTGTTTATTTTTACCGTTTAATTCCTAATAGAAACCCTAATTTAAGGTTATGTCAAGTGTAAAAGAGAAGTCAAAAGCAAGCGATAAGTCGACAGGCAAATTTTCAAAAGAAACATACCTTTTCTGGTATGAGAAAATGCAATTACTGAGAAAGTTCGAAGAGAAGGCAGGACAATTGTATGGACAACAAAAAATTAAAGGCTTTTGCCATTTGTATATAGGTCAGGAAGCATGTGCCCTTGGTGCAGTAACTGCCCTGACAAAAGATGATAAATGGATCACTGCTTACAGGGATCACGGAGCGCCCCTTGCATTGGGAAGCGACCCGGGTGCGGTGATGGCTGAACTATATGGTAAAGCTACCGGCAGCTCCAAAGGAAAAGGCGGCTCCATGCACATTTTCGACAAGGAACATAACTTCGTAGGAGGTCACGGAATAGTAGGAGGACAAATTCCACTGGGAGCAGGACTGGCATTTGCAGATAAGTATAAAGGAAATAAAAATCTTTGTATTTGCTTTATGGGAGACGGCGCAGTAAGACAGGGTGCATTCCATGAGACACTTAACATGGCTATGCTATGGAAAATACCGGTAATATTCGTGATTGAAAATAACGGCTATGCCATGGGCACTTCCGTAAAAAGAACATCCAATGTTACTGATCTTTATACGCTGGGAGAATCTTACGACATACCAAGTGAGGCTGTTGATGCTATGAGCGTAGAAGCTGTACACCTGGCAGTTGAAAAAGCCGCAGAAAGAGCCAGAAGAGGAGACGGTCCGACTTTGTTAGAATTCAGAACCTACCGATACAAAGGACACTCTATGTCCGATCCCGCAAAATACAGAACCAAGGAAGAGCTGGAAGCATACAAAGCAAAGGACCCTATTGAGCAGGTAAAATCAACCATACTGGCCAATAAGTATGCAACAGAAGAAGAGCTGGAAAAAATTGATAAAAAGATCAAAGACATAGTGGATGCTTCTGTAAAATTTGCCGAAGAATCGCCTTATCCGTCACCGGAGGAAACCTACAAGGATATTTACGTGCAGAAAGATTACCCTTTCAATGATGCATAATAGCCCCCTTAGGAAATTATCAAAACTTATATAGGCTAAACCCTGAATTTTATGGGGTTTTAATTATATGATTATCAATGAAAACTTTTTTTAATTAAAAAACGGGATTAAATTTGTGTCCCTAAAATAAAGCGTAATGTCTAAGACAAATAAAGGAAATAAGGGCCCCGAAGTGCTGGAAAACCCAAATGCTCTGGTAGATAAATTTAAAGATTCTGAATTATTCTTTGAGAAGAATAAAAAGATGTTCACTTATATTTTAGCTGCTCTGGCTGTAGCGATTGGCGGCTTTGCTTTTTATAAATACCAAAACAACCAGAATAATGAGAATGCACAGGCAGATATGTTCAATGCTGTATTTGCATGGGAAAAAGATTCATTAAAAACTGCAGTGGAAGGAAATAAAGCTATTCAGGGATTGAATCAGGTGCTGGAAGATTATCCTAACACAGAAGCAGGAAACCTTGCGAATTACTATGTAGGAGTAGCGCTTTTAAAGCAGGGAAAATTCGAAGAGGCTATTGAGAAACTAAAAGAGTTCAACTCCAACGATCTGTTATTACAGGGATGGACATATTCTCTCATAGGAGATGCTTACCTTGAACTGAAAGATTTAGAAAATGCTATTGAATATTATAACAAGGCAGCAAGTTATAATCCTAACCCAGGCTTCACTCCAAGATACCTGATGAAGTTAGGGGTTGCTTACGAAGCCAATAAGGATTACGAGGCTGCTGTTAAAGCTTATAATAAAATCATTGAAGAATATCCTATGGCATCCAATATCAATGATGCTAAAAAATACAAGGGTCAGGCAGCAAGCTTGATGGGAAGACCTGCAGATAAAAAATAGTTTACCGGTATAAAAAATTAACGAAGGATAAGGCATTATGCTTTATCTTTTTTTTTAATATGGCTTCAACGAAAAAAAATTTAAGTACTTACTCTCCGAATAATATCCAGGATATTTCCAAAAGGAAATTTGCGCTGGTAGTATCTGAGTGGAATAGCGAAGTTACGGAAGCTTTATATACCGGAGCCATTGAAGTATTGTTAAAGCACGGTGCCAAACCAAAGAATATCATCAGAAGGAATGTGCCGGGCAGTTTTGAACTAAGCTTTGGTGCACAGCTCATGGCGCAGAAAAAAGATATTCATGCCGTGATATGCCTCGGTTGCGTAATTCAGGGAGAAACAAAACATTTTGACTTTATCTGCCAGGCTGTGGCACAGGGTTTGACGAATGTATCTCTGAAATATAACAAGCCTGTCATATTCGGTGTTTTGACAACTGACAATCAGCAGCAGGCATTTGACAGAGCGGGAGGGAAGCATGGGAACAAGGGTGATGAGGCGGCAGTGACGGCAATTAAAATGTTAGCATTTTAATAGAATACCCAAATACCAATTTCCAAATATCAAACTCCCTATAGGTTTATTATTTGATACTTGTGATTTGTAATTTTGATAAATTAAAACTGTAAAAAATAAACTTTAAATAAATGAAGGTTCTAAAATTCGGCGGAACATCGGTAGGTAAACCGGAAAGAATGCATTCAGTGGCAAAACTTATTTCCAGCCCTGACAAAAAATTAGTAGTTCTTTCCGCAGTATCAGGCACTACAAATTCTCTAGTAGATATTTCAAGCAAGCTTTTGAAAAATGATGTGGAAGCAGGAAAGCAGGCTATTGAAAATCTGTTTGCGCCTTACAGAGATTTTGTAAAGCAACTTTATTCTACCAAAGAAGGACAGGCAAAAGGAAATGCCATCATTGATAAGCATTATGAGTTTGTAAAATCTCATGCGGGCAAGCCTTTCACCGAAAAAGAAGAAAGGGTATTGCTTGCCGAAGGCGAATTGATCTCCACACAACTTTTCCAGGAATATTTAATCGAGGCCGGATATAAATCTGTACTTCTTCCCGCATTGGAATTCATGAAGATAGATGAGGACAACGAACCAGTGCTTTCATTCATAGAAGAAAAACTTACTGCTGAGATTAAAAAATATCCTGATGCGCATCTTTACATCACTCAGGGTTATATATGCAGAAATCCTAAAGGGGAAGTGGATAATTTAAAAAGAGGAGGAAGCGATTACACTGCTTCCTTAGTAGGCGCAGGGATAAGAGCAGAAGAGATCCAGATCTGGACAGACATAGACGGAATGCACAACAATGATCCAAGAATTGTGAAGAGGACATTCCCTATTGCCGAACTTACCTTTGACGAAGCGGCAGAGCTTGCTTATTTCGGAGCAAAGATCCTACACCCTGCTACAATCCTTCCTGCAAAAAAATATGGCATACCGGTAAGGCTGTTAAATACCATGCAGCCTGAGGCAAAGGGAACATTGATTGCAACTAAAACCACCAGCAAAGAAGTAAAAGCCATTGCAGCAAAAGACAATATCACTGCCATCAAAATCAAATCAAGCAGAATGTTGCTGGCTTATGGTTTCCTTAGAAGAATATTCGAAGTGTTTGAAAAATACAAAACACCAATAGATGTGATCACTACTTCTGAAGTAGCCGTATCTGTTACCATCGACGACGCTAAGAATCTTGACCCAATCGTAAAAGAATTAAAAGACTTCTGCATCGTAGACGTGGACAAAGACCTCAGCATCATTTGCATCGTAGGCGATTTCCTTGCGGAGAAAAAAGGAATTGCTAAAAAAGTTTTCAGCTCACTAGGACACATTCCTATCAGAATGATTTCTTATGGAGGAAGCGCGCATAATATTTCTCTATTGGTAAATACCATACATAAGAATGAAGCTTTAAATGCACTGAATGAAGGATTGTTTGGGGAAGAGTTTGAAAAGGTATTGGCTACTAAGGCTTAAAATCTTCAATTCTATTTATAACCCCGCAGAGTCTTGAAAACCCTGCGGGGTTTTTTATGTGTCAGCCTGAGCAGAGTCGAAGGCTTGATTGTTAAAGAACGAATGCTTCGGCTATCCTCAGCATGACAAAAATAATAAGGCTATTCTCAATTCAACTCCTCCAACCTCTTTTTAATCTCATCCTTGGTCGTCTCCTTCAGCGGTACTACAGGCATAATCATTTTATCTTCAACCACCAGAGATTCAATACTGAAAAAGTTTCTTCCCTCATTGGCGCTCACAGTCACCAGGTAAACTTCTTCTCCTTTGGGTAGATCAGTAGACTCATAAATCTCATTGTCTGCAGTATATAATTGCATGACAGAGTTAATGTTTTTAAACACTACATACATATTGGTTTTGTAAGGAAGCGGTAAAGTTTCTTTAAGCTTCACCACCATATTTACTTTTTCCCCCGGATCATCATAAAAACGATCGCAGTTGATCCAGCCGAATTTTCCGGTAGTGAAAAGATAAGTAGATATATAATCCTCTTCGTAAACATTGTCTCCGTTGCTGTATAGCATTTCAGGATTATACCATATGCTTTCAGGATTTTCGTAAGATACTTCTTCATAGTTTGGGTCTTGAGCTGCATTCATGCTGAGCTCTGTAAGAGAAGAATCTTTCACCCAGTTTACATTGCCCCGTTTCGTAATTTGCCCCAGGAATAAATCCATTTCCCCATTGTCCATATTTCTTGGAATAGATACTGTAATTCCATCCGGACAAATAATAGCAAGGTCCTGCTCTTCTGCCCGGGCATTGATGTAAAGCGACCCGGCGCTAATCAGCATTTGCCTGTTGGCCACCGTTGGTTTGTTGGTGAGCACAAGGTCTGCCTTGGAAAATAATTCTTTTAATTCTACTTCAATCACCCCTTTTACTTCACTGTCATCTTTATACGTAATACATCCTGCATGGATTGTGATCTGCGTTCCTTTTTCTCCGTAAATGGTAGTGTCTGAATTGGGAAATATATAGAAGTATTCACTCGGTGTTTCCAGCCTGCTCAGATAATCAATGTTTTTGATTTCATTTTTTTCCGGCAAATTTACTTTAGCATAATGCGGCTTTACCACCACTTTCCTGCCTATATTTGTATTTCTTTCTGCGCAGGAAAATATGGTGATCAAAATTATCGGGATAAAAAATTTAATATTTTTCATAATAAAATAATTTTGGTTCAAGGTGGTTTATTAAGAAATTAGTATTTTATGAAATTATTATCAGGCCTTTTTTATATAATGAAGGCTGACTTAAAAAGATACAGGTGAAAAGAAGAAAAATTTTAAGGATACTTTTCAGGGCTTTTCTTATACTGACAGGTTTTTTACTGCTCGCCTGCCTTTTTTTATTTGCTCCGGTCAACCGCGACCATTATCATGATAAAGAACATTATCAGAAAATGCAGGATGCTATCAAAAGCATTCCTCCTAAGGAGCATGTAAAAAATTCTTTTAAAGCAGGGTGGGCAAAAGTAAATATTACACCTTCCGAAAAAATTTCTCTGGCAGGATATGGCCTCAGAGATGAATTTGATCAGGTGCATGACTCCATCTGGTGCAGAGCATATGTATTTGATAATGGAAAAAAACGTACGGCAGTAGTAACGGTGGACCTGCTTATTTTTCCTCCTACAGTTGTAAAGCTGTTAAAAGGAAAACTTCCTGCTGTGGGCCTCACGATTGAAAATACTTTTTTATCTGCGACACATACTCATAATGCTCCGGGTGGATGGGCCGAAAAAACAGGCGGGCGGGTTTTAGCAGGAAAGTATAATGAGAAATATGTAAATCAACTGGCGGAAGCAGTAATTTTGTCTATACAGGAGGCTTCTGAAAATATGGAAGAGGCTTCAATAGGATTTGGAAAATTTGAAGCTAAAAAATTTCTGAAAAACAGGTTGAATAAAGATGCTGCTTCGGTCGATCATTGGCTGCGGGTAATTAAAGTGCGGAAGAAATCGGGAACAACAGGTCTGATTGTTACTTATGCGGCACACCCTAATATTCTCAGCTCAAAAATAAATCACATTTCCGGAGATTATGCCGGAGAATTTGTAGAGCAGCTTGAAAAAACAAAAGATGTTGACTTTGCAGCTTTTTGTGCAGGTGCAGTAGGCATGCACACCTGCAATGATTTTAAGAAAGAAAATTATGAACTGATAAAATTTGTCTCTTCCGGTCTTTCTGAAATCGTGATGAATAATATAAAGTATATAGAAGTGAAAGATTCTATTGATATTGAAAATATTTATCTTCCGGTGTACCTGCGTGACCCGCAGTTTAAAATTTCAGAAGACTGGAAAGTGTGTCCATGGGTCTTTCGTACCTTGCTGGGTGAAGAAGATGTTGCAGTTACTGCTTTGAAATTAGGGGATGTAGTGCTCATCGGTACACCCTGCGATTTCAGTGGTGAGCTGGTAAAAGAATTTTCTAAGGTATCTTCGCAGCAAAAAGTAAATCTTGTCATCACCAGTTTCAATGGCGGATACATTGGCTATATCATTCCCGATAAATATTATGATCTACCCCGCAGAGAACCCCGCGATATGGATTGGTATGGTCCATACAGCGGCTCGTATTTTACAGAGATTATTAAAGGAGTGCTGCAAAAGATTTAATAGTCCACAGTCAACGGTCCATAGTCCATGGTAAGCTCAGTTTGCGAAGCCTTTCAGGAATTCGTAAACTTTATCCCAACAAACAAATATTCAGTTCATAATTTATTATTAATCACCGCAGGTTCTGTGGACTATCGACCATGGACTATCACTCCATCTGTATCTTTTTTCTTCCTCCTGTATTATGCCTTCAGCAGCTGCATAGAACTTTTACTAAAACTAATCTCTATGAAATATGGCAAGTAATAAAGAAACCCCGAGACAAAGAATGATTGGTATGATGTACCTGGTGCTTACAGCTTTGCTGGCATTGCAGGTGAGCAGCGCCATGATATATAAATTTCAGTCTTTGAATGAAAGCCTTGAGCTTACAACCAAAGAAACTGGTGCAAGAAATAATTTCAAGCTCAATGCTATTCTCTCTGAAGTTGAAAAAAGAAAAAGATCCAATGAAAAACATCTTGCAGTTACCGCAAAAGAGGTAAGTACAAAAAGCGCTGAGATGATCGAGTACATCGAGAAGATTAAAAAAGAGCTCATCACAGAATCAGGAGGGTATGATGAAGACGGGAATCTGAAAGGCGCAAAAGAAGAAACCAAAGTGGAGGTCCTTATGATCGGCGCGAACAATTCCGGCAAGGCATATGAGATGAAGAATAAGCTTGATCAGTACGTTAAATTTATGTCTGATAAAACAGGAGTGAAATTTTCTCCTCTTGCTTTAGATGGTAAAGACGATCCGCTTTTTCAGAATAATGAGGATCAAAAAAATAAGGATTTCGCACATCTTAATTTCGGACAGACTCCTTTGGTGGCAGGACTTGCCATATTAAGTGAGATTCAATCCAGGATATCTACCATGCAGGCAACAACCTTAACAGGTATTGGTGATAAAATCGCACTTGACGATTATAAGGTAGACAAGATGATACCAATGGCAAGGCCAAGTTCTAAAGTGGTAGCGGCAGGTACAAAATATGAAGCGCAATTATTTATGGCGGCAACTTCATCTTCACAAAAGCCGGCAATGTATCTGGGAGAAAATCCTATTGAAGTGGATCCCACCGGTGTAGGAAAATTTTCTTTCACTGCTTCCGGCGGACCTTATGATGCGCATGGTAATGTGAAGAAAACCTGGACAGGGAAAATTAAAGTAACGAAGCCTGACGGAACTGATACTATTTATACTCATACGGAAGAGTATACGGTAACTAAACCGGTGATACAAGTACAGGCTGCTGCAGTGCAGGCATTATATAGAAACTGTGGAAATAAATTGAACATTCAGGTGCCTGCATTAGGTAACGCATATAATCCAAGAATAACCGCTGAAGGCGCAAATGTAATTACAGGTACTAACAAAGGTTTTGTTACAGTCGTGCCAACGGGAGCTTCTGTAAGTCTGAAAGTAAACAGTGATGGATATTATATCGGAGAAGAAAG
>JAIERY010000440.1 GCA_019746425.1 Cytophagaceae bacterium | reverse complement strand
ACGGCTACAATATCTCTTCTTACGAATAAAAAAAGTAAATCCCTATACTTCCATATCTCCTTCAATTTAAGATCCCAGAGTCGGGAAGTACTTTTTATCTCCCAGTCCCAATTTTCTTCTTTTTCAAAAACTTTGCTCATTGAATTAAATTACAAATTAAAATACAATAGAAAACCTTCGGCAACCCGAAGGTTTTCTATTGTATTTTATGAAACAATTATAGTGTCTCTTAGAAAATTACTTCCTGTTTTTTCGGAGGTCATAAATCTTTTTGCCTCCATAAGCAATTCCTGCCGCTGCCAAAAGGCCTACTCCACCATCAATAGGGATACCTGTATCCGGATCTTCATCCATACCTCCTCCATCCGGAGGCTGCGCCAGGGATATAGTTGTTATTGAAATCGCAAGAATAAACGAAAAAAATAAAATAATATTTTTGATCATATTAATAATGCAAGCTTTATTATTCGTTCTGGTTATTTAATAACTAATTTTTTAGTGAAAATTTCCCCGGAGGATTTACAATTAAGTGTGTACACTCCCGGGGTTAGACTTTCTAAGTTCAGATATCCATTAGCTGTTCCTCCTATCGTCTTTAATGAAGTGGTGAAAACTGTTTTCCCTATCAAATCTGAAATTTCAACATCCACTATATCGGAATTATGATTCTCAAGTATCACATTTACCTGATTGTTTTCCGAAGGATTAGGATATACCACTAAATTTGCGCCGTTAGTAATTTGAGGAGCGGAATTAGAGTTTCTGTAATATACAACTTTAAATCTTGAATATTGAGTAGTCGTATCACCTGTAGTTTCAAATGTATAAATCGGATTTGAACCCATATCTGAAACAGTACCCTTATAAGAATCAATAAGCAAAATATTTACATCTGAATCTAAATTTTGGGCTTCGGAGAAATCCAGCGTATTTATTCCTTCCGGAACTATCACATGAAGAGATAGAGTGTCTCCATTTTCAAAAAGCGGTTTTGCATTAATTAAATACTTATCTGATCCATTCAAAGTAGTAATGGATACCTTATCAAGCGGAGCATATGGGTTATCAGGATCTGTTTCATTTTCAAAATCCGGATAAGCAGCATCATATCCCTTATCATATCCGTTTGTCATACCCTCTTCATATCGAATATAGGTTTTATTATGAGCTCCTGTTTTTCCGCTTTTAAGGCCGATCGTGAGATAATCTAAAGTTGCTTTTCGGTAAATGGATATACCAGGTGCCGCGATTTTAGCATTTTCGTTAAGAACAATTGATCCTCCGCCAGGAAGCGATCTCACCCAAAATCCTTGTCCGGATGGAATCACACAATTTCCTACCCCTGCCACACATGTAACATAAGCGCTTGCATCAGAATCCCAGATATATACTGTATTTTCAGCAAGTTCTGTAGTACTTGTCCATCCTGCGCTGGTTACATCGGCGCTGATATCTGAAGCATATGGATTACCTAAAAGATTCCAGCCGTCTGGAGCGGCACCCCCTCCTCCCGTCGCGCTGTATTGAAGTGTAAATGTTTGGTTTCCTTTGACAATAGGACCTGTTACGGAGATTGTTTTTGCTACAGTAGTGGGTGCTTGGGCTGCTCCTCCGTCTCTTACAAACGCCCTGTAGCCCACTCTAGGCTGTAATAATTCATTGGAAGTAGCGACCGGATATTGAGTATAGGTTCCTGTAGAAGCATCCCAGATATACATGGAAGTTCCAAAAGGATTGATTCCATTTAATGGAGAAGGAGTACTTCTTCCCTGAAAACCACCTGTAATATATATACCTGTCGTAGGAGCTCCTGTCTGCCATTGCCATACTGGAGCATTTGATACCGGTGCTGCCAGATGGTACCAATATCTGCCATTTGTAGCGGCGATATATCTCTGTACGGTAATATTTCCGGTAATAGTGGCCAATGTAGGAACAGTGGCAATTCTTGCTGTTGAAGAAGCATCGGAAACAAGTGTAAATGTATTGCCGTTTGTGGCAAATGCGCTTGTGTTATTGGTAAGACTGAGGGCGCCTTTCAATCTGGCAGCACTGCTCAGACTTACATTGTTTGCAAGTGCATTTTTAGTAATGGTGATATTATAAAAGTCGGTAATGGAACTGCCTCCAATAACAGAAGGAGTGCTTCCGCTGAATAAAAGAGTACCATTATTATGATTGAAAGTTCCGTTATTTGTAAAGTTACGCGAAAATGTAACTGTGCCGGTAGAAGCAGTAGTAGTTGCTGCAAAAGTAATATTTCTTGTAAACGTAATACTAGTATTGGTAAGTAATACATTGCCATTAAAAGTGATATCATTTGTACCGCTAATGGTCTGGGGAGAGGTTCCATTAAAATTTATAGTTTGGCTCGCGCTCGTAGTCCATGTTCCATTGTTTACTACGTGTCTTTTTATTTGAAGAGCTGCTGTATTGGAAGACGTAAATGTAACGTTGGATGAATTTATAGTTAGGGTGCCATTGGTAATCGCGGAACTTGTTCCAATTAACGTTTTAGTGCATGCGACAGTGGCATCTAAAAAAAGATTACCATAAGAAAGATCCGGGATATTCTGATCGGCATTAGCGGTAAATTTAACTGTACTTGAAACACTTAGCGTTAAGGTAGTTGCTGTAATATTTTGATACCACCAACCTTGAGTCTGATTAGCGCCATTGAATTTTGATTCGAGTGTTCCAGTGGCTCCTACTACCAATGTTGAGGCATTGACATAACTTGTAGTTACAAGTTTTCCATTAACAGTAACGCTCCGATAGGTGGTGACAGTAGTTCCCCCTGAAATAGGTGCCTGCGTATCAAAAGTACTGTTCGCATCAATGATAAACTGTGCCCCTAATAACCCTACAATTTCGGCTCCAGGATCTGCAGTAAGTGTCCCGGTTTGTACTCGGATCAATCCGGCATTTGTTTTAATACCTCGAAGCATGCTAAAGGTATTGCCGGCGCCCAAATTAAAATACATGTTTCTGACATCTACCGTAGAGTGGCTCCATTCATATAGTACATAAGGGCTGTAGGGAGCAGCTACTGCTGCTCCAGTAAAAATAAATATTCCTGGGGTTGTGTTAGATACAATATCGACGGTAGGAGTAGCAGGTAAGGCAGTACCGCTATTCCATCCCGTTAACGTTCCTCTGACCGTTAGAGAAAATGCGGCATTTGAAAATCTTATTCCATTAGCAACATTATATTCTATGAATAGATTATCGCATGATAGGTTTGCATTTGCTACTATAAGAAAGCCATTTGTATAAACATTATCGCCTGCAGTTGGATAGTCCACACCGGCTACGCATCCGGCAGCGCACCCGCCACCCCAAGTCGTCCCTGATGTCCAATTACCCGATTGGCTTGCTATAAAATCTGCTGCAGATACATATGTGGAGCAGATGATTAAAAATGTGAATATTGATATTATCTTTCTCATAAACTCAAATTAATAGCTGATCATGTGTTAAAAAATTGATATTACACATCGCCTTAATCAACAAATTTATAAAATATATGGCATTTTAAGGCATTTTTTATATGAATGTGAATAGGCAAATATTATACGTAAAATGATTAAAGAGGTTTTTTAATCAAAATCTTCTATTTGTCTCATATTTTTATACTATTCCAGAGAAAAAAGTAAACTCCAGAGACTATATTTTGTTGGAAGAGATATATTTAATATGGATTAATATTATTTGAGTAGCTTTTTTATAAAACCCCTTATTTTAATGAATTTGGTTCGTTTTTTCTCTTCATAGTATCCATATCCATATCCGTAGCCGTATCCATATCCATACCCGTATCTGCTGCCAAAGATTCCCTTTGCATCATTAAATACGATAAAGAGGTTATTTAATTTTTTCTCCTTATAAATCGCATTCAGATCAGATAGAAGATCAAGTTTGGTATAGTGCTGTCGTATCATAAATAGGTTGGCATGCACGTATTTTGACAGGATATAATAGTCGGCAACCAATCCAATTGGAGGAGCGTCTATAATTATATATTCGTACTTTTGGGTAAGTACACTAAATAATTCTTCCGTTTTTTTATTTTCTAACAATTCTGTCGGATTAGGAGGTACGGGGCCGGCGGGAATTATATCAAGATTCTCTACATTGGTTTTTTTGATAATATCTTCAATGTTTGACTTGTTGATTAAGAAGGTACTTAATCCTACATCATTTGTAATACCCAAATTAAGGTGTAATTTCGGTTTTCTCAAGTCACCTCCAATCAGGATAACTTTTGCTCCGGAGAGCGCGATGGAAGCACCTAAATTTAAGGCGAAAAAACTTTTCCCCTCTCCGCTCACAGAGGAAGTAATGCCTATTATTTTATTGCTTTTATCAGAAGCAAGATACTGAAGATTGACGCGCAAGGATCTTAAAGATTCCGATACCAGAGATTTGGGTGATTCAATTATCGGAATGGGCGAGTTGCCTGTATAGTGTCCGATGGTTCCGATTATTGGTACCAGCGATTTCTTCTCAATAATCTCTCTATTATATACATTGTTGTTGAGATAGAGAGTTAAGAATACAAAAACGATAGGGATAACGAAAGCTAAAATGTAGGCTATATTTTTTATTTTTTTAACATTAGGAAATATGGTTCCTGTAACCATAGCCCTATTGACTACTTTATTGTCAGGAGTATTGGCTGCTTTTGCGATACTGGCTTCCGTTCTCTTTTCAAGTAAGTAATTATAAATATTGTCGTTAAGATTATATTTCCTTTTTATTTTAATAAGATTCTTTTCTTTGCTAGGTAATTCATTTAACAGCGCTTCCGCATTCTCCAATCTTTCAGTGTTATCTTTGAGGTTAATTTTGGAAGCCTCCAACAGGCTTTTTACATTTTCAAGAATAGCCTTTTTTGTGTTTTGTATTTTTAGTTCCAGTATATGGTAAGTAGGATTTTTTTCTTTGGCTGAAAATCCAAGCGATATTTGTTCGGAATGCAAAATATATAATTCATCAATTAATTTTGTCAACAGAGGGTCGCCGATGCCGACAGCAGAGGGAGCGGATAGTTGTCTAATGTCCTGATTGTTGCTTAAATAGTCGTATAAGTAGTGATAATATTTGTCTTTTAAAATTAGTATAGCACGCTCTTCCTCTAATTTTCTCACATGGTCAAAACTTTCCTTGGCCATATCGGAGATATCTGTTGCCAGCCGTTGCGTCCTTTTAAAATTTTCCAATTGAACTTCGGCCCCGTGCAATGAGTCTGAAACACCTAAAAGTTGTTCATCGATAAAATTAATCGTGTTGATTACAATTTGATTTTTCTCTTCCAGCCCCTTTTGAATATATTCTTTGCAAAGCTGATTTAGAAAGTCAATCTCCTTTTCAGCCACAGTGCCATTTATCGATAGTTCTAGAATGGTGGAATATTTGCTGGCAACTTCTATGTTTAATTTTGATACGTATGAGTTTGCGAGAGATGCGAAGTCATTAATTGTAAAATAGAAATTTGTGCCGTCCGGATATGACGGTTTTGCGAAAGAAGTTTTTAATACGGTAATATTAAAATGCTTGGATTGACAAGGATACCCGAATTTTCCTATGATTTCAAAATCATACAAAGCATCATCTGTATTCAATAAAGTCAGAAAGGAGTTTTTATTTTTAGGCTTTATAAAAATCTTATAAGTTGAGTCGGAAATAAATTTAAAATAAAAAGGAATTCCGGTAGTTTGATGAGAAGAAGTATCCAGATGAATATAAAAAGGAGAGTTTTTATATAGTTCGCCTTTTTTAATATCTCCTTCTACAAAATAGGATATTTTAAAATCCAAAGACTCAATGGTTTTGTGGATTAAATCATAGGATTTTATGATTTCTATTTCATTCGAGATATTTCTTGAAGACGCCAATAGCGAAAATCCCTCAAGAAAACTTTCAGGTCCCAGCTTTTTCTTATCATCCTTTATTAAAAGCGTAGATTTTGCGCTATAGATAGGTTCTGCATACCTTATGTATAAATTTGCAATAGTTATGGAAATAATGAAAGAAATAACAAACAAATACCAGTACTTGAGAGCTTGATAAAAAACTCGTTTAGGCTCCAGATTTAGAGATTGGTTATTTTGATTTTGCGGTTCCAAATTATTACAATTTGCTATATCTTAATATTAGGAAAAATAAACTCGCTGCCGATATTATAAGCGATACTGTTGCAGCGTTCATCTTTATCATTTTTACTTTTAAAGGTTCAACGTAAACTATATCATTAGGCATAAGATAATAGTAGGGAGAAGACACAATTTCTTTTTGAGAGACGTTAAGCGTTATAATTTTTGTTTCCCCCTTATTTTTTCTTACAATCTTAATCTTCTTTTTATTCGCTGTTTCCAAAGCGTCACCCGCCAAACCTAGAGCCTGTAAAATATTTATATTATCATTAGTTATTAGTTTTGTCCCGGGATTACGTACTTCTCCCAGAATGGTAATATTGAAATTTGTAAGTCTTGTTTTTACATAAGCGAAATCTATATACTCTGCCAATTTGGTTTTTAAAGTATCGTTAATCTGCTCGATGGTTAAATCGTCTACGTGAATTGTACCGACTAAAGGAAGATCAATATTCCCATCACTATTTATTTTGTATCCGCTTATTCCAGTTTCTTCTGATTTACCTTCAAATTTTTTGTTAAAAACCTCTATCGGTGTGGCAGTTGTACTGGAAATTTCAACGTCCAGAATATCTCCGGGCTGGACTCTATATTGAGGGAAATTATTCTTAAATGTTTCGACGCCGGCTTCAGTATTTTCTCCTGGTTTTAAGTAGAGTAGTTTTTTATGCGGTATGCAGGAAATTGAAATAAAAAATAACGACCCTATTAAAATATATTTCATTTGAAATGAGGTAAGTTAAGTATAGAGCGAAATGGTGTTTGATTTCAAAAAACGAACAAATATACTTACAAAGTATATGTATATTAAAGTTAAAATAAGAAAAATTGGAAAATGGTGTGCTAGTTTCTGATTAATGCCAAAAAATCCCTTTCCACCCCCCAGTCTTTTGCCAGTCTCAGGATGCCCATGGCTTCCATTTCAGTGATATGCCCTTTTTTGTTAGTGGCATCCCATACTTTATTAAGAAAACTAACTCTCAGATTTTTATCGGCAGGCACTATAGTATTTTTAAAAAATTCACGGGCTCTGTCAAAAAGTGTAGGAAAATCTTCCCGTACAAAGTTCTGTACCCATTCAAGCTCTTGATCGGCTTCAAGTTCCCGGGTAGTTTCATCAAGGATTTTTTGCTCTTCCTTATCCAGTCCGTGATAATTAAAAATTACCGAATGAAGAAGTAACAACGCTTTTTTTTGATCGCTGGTCATTTTTGGGCCTCTGAATTCCACAAATATAATATTATATTTATCTTTTTGTTTAAAATGGGCGGCGAATTAAATATCCTCAGTTAAAAAAAGATCAAATGTGATTTTATCGGCAATCATTTTTCCTTTTTTTGTCAAAATTATAATGCCACTAACCATATCCAAGTATCCATCATTTAAATATTGATCGACCGTTTTATCCATTACACCAAAATCAAAGCCAAACTCATCTTTTAGCTTTTGAATATTTAAACCCCATTTGGTCCTTAATCCAGTTAATATTTTTTCATTAATTATATCTTTTTTAGACAGTAGTTCTTTAGTATAGGGCAGCTCATTTTTTTTCAAAGCATTGACATATTCTGAATTATTATATGCATTGAATTGTCTTGAGCTCCCATTATAGGAATGAGCAGAAGGACCTACACCCAGGTATAATCCGCCAAGCCAGTAACTGCTGTTGTGTTTTGCCTCTTTTCCCCTTTTGCAAAAATTGGAAATTTCATAATGCTCATAGGCATTCGCTTCCATTATAGACATAAGCATTTCAAATTGCTGCGCAGCGGTTTCTTCATCGACAGGTTTCATTTGCTTTTTCTCCAGCCACTTCCCGAATACAGTTTTAGGTTCTATCGTAAGGCCATAGGAAGAAATATGCGGTACATCAAAAGACAATACAGTGCTGATATCCTCTTGCCATATTTCATTTGAGGATTCTGGGATGCCATAAATCAAATCGATGGAAATATCCAAGCCTGCATCTTTTGCAAAATTGATAGAGTTTTTGGCCTGTATGGAAGAATGAGCCCTGTTTATATATTTTAATACCCTGTCATTAAATGATTGTATTCCTATGCTTAGTCTGTTGACTGATAAAGATTTTAATTCAATAACCTTCTCCTTCGTGAGATCATCCGGGTTTGCTTCCAGCGTAACTTCGGTTTCCGGACTTAACGTAAATATTTTATTCGCCTGGTTTAATATTTTATCAATGTCAGAAGCATGAAGCAGGGAAGGAGTACCCCCTCCGAAATAGATAGTATCAAGTTTTTTATTCTTCAGATAATCTTTGCGCAACTCAATTTCCCGCACGATCATATCAACCATTTCTTCACGGGTTCTTAAATTCGTGGAAAAATGAAAGTCGCAGTAATGGCACGCTACTGAGCAAAATGGAATATGTATGTATAGCCCTTGCATGTTATTTAAAGATAATAAATATATGATATCATTTTTTTAACTAGATTTCCGTTATTCCTGTAATGAAAAAATATACCCTTTTATTTGCTGCCATTTTTATTTTTTCTGCTTCTTTTTCTCAAAGAGTATATCTGAGGGTATATCCGGTCTCACCATTAAATAAAAGCCAGAAAGAACTTTTCACCTATAAAACATTTCATCAGGATTCGCTGTCTGTGCTTGCCGAACTTAAACAGTTGCTGCTGAGATTTCATAAAGAATCATACCTTACGGCTGGCATTGATACGGTTTATAAGTCGAAAGATACTCTGGTTGCCGGCTTTAAAGGCGGGGAATCATTTAACTGGTACCATTTATCAAAAGGTAATTTAAATGAATTATTACTTAATAAATCAGGATATAAAGAAAAATTCTTCCGGAATACTCCTTTCAGAATTACACAATTACAAACACTGGAAGAAAATATTCTGAAATATTCAGAAAACCATGGATATCCTTTTGCATCAGTGTCTCTTGACTCACTAAACCTGGAAGAAAATAATTTTTATGGTGCATTAAATTATCAGGCCGGTCCGTTAATAACTTTCGACTCTATTGTAATCCTTGGAAAAACCAAAACCAAAAATAAGTTCCTCATACGTTACCTTAGAATTTTTCCGAATGAGCCATTTAGTCAGGAGAAATTAAACAATATCAATAGATTACTTAAAGATCTCCCATATTTAAAACAGACCAGGCCATACACATTAATATTCCAGAATAACAAAGCTATTTTACAATTGTTCCTGGAAGATAAAAGATCCAATCAGATAGATGGTATCGTTGGATTTTTACCCAATGAAACTTCGAAGAAAAAATTACTGGTCACAGGGGAATTAAACCTCAACCTGAAGAACCTCTTTGGTACGGGCAAGACACTCAGTGCGCAATGGAAAAAATTTAACCTCTCTTCTCAGACACTTGATCTGGCATACTACCATCCAAAATTACTGTCTTCCAACATTGACGTTAAAATAGACTTTAACTTATTAAAACAAGACAGCTCTTTCCTGAATATTTCGCGCTTGCTTACGCTTTCTCAAAGGACAGGCAGGTATGGTAAAGTAAATTTATATGGAGGGATAAGAACATCAAGAGAATTGCTGAGCAATGAGCTTGCCGACAAATCAGTCCTGCCTGTCTTTTCCAATTATGATTTTTTAACCTATGGGCTGGGCTATGACTGGAACAATCTTGATGATCCTTTTTATCCTCATAAAGGTTGGTTTATTTCTTCTAGAATGCTGGTGGGCAATAAAAATATTCTGAAAAGCAGTGGCTTTAATGACAGTCTATATAACAAGGTTCAGTTGAGATCCGTACAACTTAATGTAAACATGATGCTTGAAAAGTATTTTTCTCTAGGAAAGAGATCAGTATTGCTTGGAAAAGGAGAAGCAGGAACTATTTTTAACAATGAAAAAAATATTTTTTTCAATGATATGTTCCGGGTAGGAGGGTTGAAGTCCTTAAGGGGATTTAATGAAAATAATTTTTATGCTATGACTTTTGCAGTAGCCACTTTAGAATATCGTTTCTTTACAGATGAGACTTCCTATCTTTTTCTTTTTTATGATCAGGGATATGTACAAAATAAATTAAATAAAGCATTGCCTGAAGATTTCCCTTTCGGATTTGGAGCAGGTGTGAGCTTTACTACCAATGTCGGAATATTTAACTTTGTATATTCACTAGGTCAGGCAAAGTCACAACCATTAAGCCTGAACTTGTCTAAAATACATTTTGGGATTATCAGTAGGTTTTAATCGTAATTATAAATTAAATTTGCCGCAGATACTCAGCCATGCTCGATTCGCAGTTATATTATAACGTACTATCTTTTTCCTGGGCTTTTCTCATTTCAGTATTTGCGATCCCTTCTATTATATATGTGGCCCACGTGAAAAATCTGCTGGATGAACCCAACCTTCGTACAGTACATGAATCTTTAACTCCCAGATTGGGCGGACTGGCAATTTTTGCTGGCTTTATGTCCTCCCTTACTATTTTTGGCCAGTTGGACAATGGTGTGAAAGAAATATTGGCGGGCTCTATCATTATTTTTTTTATAGGCTTAAAAGATGATATTGTTTCGGTTTCAGCATTTAAAAAATTCTTTGTCCAGGTGCTGGCAACAGGAATAGTGATGTTTATGGCTGATGTAAGGATCCGTAACTTTCAGGGCTTATTAGGTATCTACCAGCTCGATGATGGTATCAGTTATGCCTTTACATTTCTTGTGATAATAGGAATCACCAATGCCATTAACCTTATTGATGGCCTCGATGGTCTGGCAGGAACTATTATCATGATTGCAACTGCAACCTTTGGATTTTATTTTTTCAGGTATGGGGGAGATTATTATTCGCCTTATGCTGATCTGGCATTTTGCCTCCTGGGAAGTATCGTTGGCTTTTTAAGATATAACCTTAATAAGGCTATTATATTTATGGGAGATACAGGCTCTCTGGTCTGTGGCTTTGTTGTTTCCATTCTGGCTGTACAATTCGTAGAGATGAAAGCAATAGGTCCTGTAGGAGCTCCCATAGGAATAGCTATACTGATTATTCCGATAATGGATACGCTGAGAGTTTTTTTATTGAGAATACTAGTTGGAGTTTCGCCATTCTCTGCAGATAAAAATCATATACACCATAGATTAATTGAACTTGGATTCTCTCAGCTCTCAACGGTCTTTATGCTGGCAGCCATCAATATTGTAGCCATCGCGCTCGCCGTGCACTTTTCTTATCTGGGTAACAATAAAGTTCTTTTCATTGTATTAACATTTGCCTTTGTTTTCAGTATTCTAATTGAGATTCTTAAAAGGAAAACAAAAAAATGATTTTTTTATACCAAAAGAGCAAATCCTGTTTGCTTTTCATTCTTATAATTTTCGTTTGCTGTTCACAGATAAAAGCAGGTGACTCTCTGGACAATACTGTAGTGAAAGATCTTTCCAGCGAGTGGCTTGTATATAATAAAGAATACAAAACTTATTTTCCTTATTTTAAAAACTCGGATGAAAATGCGAAGTCTCTGAGCATTCTGATCGATTTAAATAAGTATCAGTATTATAACCTTAACTTTAAAGCGGCACCCGGCCTTTCATTTTTTGTTGATCAGAAAATCTTTTATAAGAATACGTCAGACAATATTGCCAATGTCACATTGAATATCAAAAAGCTGATAGCTTCTGATTTCTCAGGAGGGAAACAAGTGATCACTTTTTATCATTCAAAAGGTCAGCTGCCGGTTGAAAATATTTTTGTAGGCATTAATGCTACGCGCACTGTGAATACTGCCGCTGGAAATTTTGCGGTGATACTTCCCCGATACCTGGATGGAGGCAAGAGTCTTTTTGTAATATATTTTATTTTAATACTTTCCTTATTCGCCTTTATTAAGAACAGGTATCCCAAAAAGTTTTATGAGTTCTCAGGTTTTTCAAATATAATACCAGCATTGGAAGAAAATATTGTCTTTGATTTTTTGAGCATACCGATTATACTGTTTGTATTCATTAACACCCTGGCTGCTTCATTAATTTTGTTTCTCATAAAGGACAACAAACCCCCGAGTGAAAGTGTTTTTTTAAACATATTTTATGAAAAGCCTGTTATCGGTATTCTGATCATGACGGGTTTCTTTTTTCTTATTTTCATTTTAAAATATATTTACCTGAAGTTCATAGGCTGGATTTATAATATTAATGACTTTGTGAAGGTGCAGTTTTTTGAGTTGCTCAGAGTAACATTAAAATTAAATCTCTTGCTTTTAGCTCTTGCCCTGATAATGAATTTTTCCGGCTATTTTGATTATAATCTTGATCTCAACTGGTTTATTTATGTTTTGCTCCTTGCTCTTACCATCGTGCTGTTAAGGGTTGGTTATCTTACCTTTAGATTGAGTGGATTTAGAAATGTATATTTATTTTCTTATCTTTGCACCACCGAAATATTGCCTTTAATAATTATAGTAAAACTAATACTGTTCTAAACTCGGAATAATGAGCGATACTAAAACCAAAGAGTTAAAAGATAACAGATGTACAAAAGTATCGAGTATACTAGTTACACAACCAGCTCCGACAGATGAAAAATCTCCCTATTATATACTTGCAAAGAAATATGGAATAAAGGTAGACTTTCGTCCCTTTATCGAAGTAGTTGGTGTCGATTTAAAAGAATTCAAAAAACAAAAAATAGACATCCTAGCTCATACGGCAGTAATTTTTACAAGCAGGAACGCTGTTGATAATTATTTCAGAATATGCGCGGAGTCTAAAATAGAAGTGCCTGCCGAGATGAAATATTTTTGTGTTTCAGAGCAAACGGCTAATTACCTTCAGAAATACATTGTCATAAGAAAACGAAAAATATTCGTAGGGCAGAAGACAGCAAGCGATCTTTGTGAGATAATCAAAAAACATAAAAGCGAGACTTTCCTTTATCCTTGTTCGGATATCAGAAAAGATGATATACCAATTTTTTTAAAAGAGAATGATTATAAATTCAGTGAAGCGGTAATCTATAATACTGTCGCAAGTGATCTTTCTGATCTTGCGGAAGTAAATTATGACGTTATTGCATTTTTTAGTCCCTCTGGAGTTCACTCTCTTTTTACTAATTTTCCCAAATTCAAGCAAAATAAGACAAGAATTGCAGCTTTTGGTCCAACTACGGCTAAAGCAGTAAAAGATGCAGGATTGATTTTGGATATAGAAGCTCCCCTGCCCAATGCTCCTTCCATGACAGGAGCGCTGGAATTATATATTAAAAAAGCCAATAACATAAAATAAGCAGTCCCGTATAAAGAGCTAATGTATTTGCCACCCTAAAATGCGGGAAATCACAGGTCTTTATAAAGAAATTACAAAAAAAAATTAATTCTATATAATTTTAATATTCAATTAAATTATATAGTTTTAGGCCCTAAATTTTTAAATTTTAAGGCATTTTATATTCAAAACCGGTATATGAAAAGAGTATTATTGCTGCTTATTTTGCCTTCTCTATTTTTTGTTTCCAATACAGTTTTTGGTCAGCAAGATGCCCAATTTAGTCAGTACATGTTCAACGGACTATATTTAAACCCAGGGTATGCAGGGATAGAAGGAGTAACAAGATTTTCATTGATTCACAGAACACAATGGCTCGGATATGAGCCCACCGAATATAAGGGAACTGCCCCTAATAGCCAGATCCTAACCGGAAGCACTAAACTTCCCAAAAATTACGGCGGAGCCGGAGTATATTTTTTATTTGACCGGCTTGGGCCAATAAGAAACCTTGATGTACAGTTATCCTACTCTTATCATTTAAAGGTAAAAGACGGTACTTTAGGAATCGGTTTACGTGGCGGTTTTTACTCACAGAAAGTTAATACTGATTTTTATAGGGTAGTTGACCCTTCTGATCCGATTTATCAGTATTTTCAGAATAATAACAGCGTTTCCCAGCTTAAAGCCGATCTTACGGGAGGCGTATGGTATAATACCAAAAAATATTACGGGGGTATCAGTTTTACCCATATTCCACAGGCAAAATATAGTTTAGGTTCAGACTCTATAGCCTCCAAGCTTATTAACCACATGTATATTACCGGAGGATATAATTTCACCCTTGGTACTAATATTATAATCACCCCGTCGGCGTTAATACAGACAGATCTTAATGAGTTAACCTATCTTTTTGGAGCTTTGGCAACATATAATAATAAAATATGGGCTGGACTTAATTTCAGACAATCATTTGCTGAAAGAGAAGCTGCCAAAAAGGGGAAAACACTAAGTAATGATGATATTATTCTATATGTAGGAATAAACGTTTTGAAAAATAAACAAGGAAATGATGCCTTGAGATTAGGATATGCGTTTGACTTCGTTACAAGTGGAGTTAATGCTAAAAAACGTACTTCCCATGAGATCATGGTATCCTACATGACCCCAACGCCTTGGGCTCTTCCGAAACCAAAAGTAAGGACGCCACGTTACAGACACGAGGAAAATTAATCCCTTCTGAAGTTTGGTTATTTAAATATTTTTTTGCAACTTGTATGACTTTTTCGTTTAGTATAGGAGTTTTATTAGGTTTTTTTGGATTTTAATAATAAGATCTAAAGCGTTGCGTTACTTAATAAAATTTACTAACTTTATTGACTTATATTGGCATTTTTAATTTTGAATAAAAGAAATTAAGAAATTAAAATTTTGAATTATGATTAAATCAGGTGTTATGAAAAAACTATTGTTCTTCATGTCTTTAGGGGTAGTTGTTCTACTTCAAAGCTGCGGAGGAAGATCAGGTGGAGCTGACTCAGAAGATGGAGGAGGCGAATTGATCGGAGTTCCCGGCAGAGAAGGTTGGGTACAAACTGTTCCTTATGGTATGGTTGTTTGTCCGTCTGGTACTTTCCATATGGGACAAGCTGACCAGGATGTTCCTGCTTCGCAGATTAACCTCAACAAGCAGGTCACAATTGGTGGTTTTTACATGGATGAAACGGAAATTACTAACAATGAATACAGACAGTTCATTGATGTAATGCTAAAAGATTCCGTTTCTGTTTTAGGTGAAGACTACATTATGACCGAACTTTATCCGGATACTACCGTTTGGGTTCGTGACTTCTCTCACCACATGGGAGATCCAATGATGGAATACTATTACGCTCACCCTGCATTTGATGAATACCCTATAGTTGGAGTGGATTGGTTTGCAGCAAAATATTTCTGCGAATGGAGAACCAAGCACTTAAACAACTGGAGAGCTACTCAGGGACTTTGGAAAATGCCTAACTTCAGATTGCCTTCAGAAGCTGAATGGGAATATGCCGCAAGAGGAGGAAGAGATATGGCTAAATACCCTTGGGGTAACCCTTACATAAGAAATGCTAAAGGTTGTATGCTTGCAAACTTTAAGCCTGGAAGAGGAAACTATTATGATGATGGTTTCATGTACTCGTCTCCAGTTGCTTCTTATTTCTCTAATGACTTTGGTCTTTACGATATGGCTGGAAACATTTCAGAGTGGTGCGAAGATGCATACTTTGATGCCGCTGTTCCGGTAGTTTGGGATCTTAACCCAACTTATTACGATGACAACGAACCTAGAAAAATTGTTCGTGGCGGTTCCTGGAAAGATATTGCTTATTACCTTGAAACAGGTACCAGAGCCTTCGAATATCAGGACACAACTAAATCTTATATAGGATTCAGATGTGTAATGACATACCTGGGAAGGTCTTCAGGATTTGAGTTTTAATACCAGACTTATCTAATTAATTCAAAATTCTATTTCATCTAAAGAGTCATCTTTAAGATCATTTAAACAGTATATAGTTAATTGTTAAACATAAACTAAATTTTACAACAATGAGTACAAATAATGGTGGTTTCAAACAGTATTTCTTTGACAAAGTAATGCCCCTTGTATATGGCTTGGGTGCGGCAGTCGTTATCGTTGGTGCGATGTTTAAAATTATGCACTGGCCAGGCGCTAACGAGATGCTTATTGTCGGTCTCTCTACAGAGGCTCTTATCTTCGCATTTTCTGCGTTTCAACCGACTCACAAAGAGCCACAGTGGGAAAGAGTGTATCCTCAGTTAGCAGATGATTACTACAATGAGGGTGGAGAAGCAACAGGCGCTTCTGTAACAAAGAAACTTGACGAAATGATGTCAGATGCAAACATTGATCAGGCTGTAATCAACAAACTAGGAACAGGTTTACAAAACCTTTCTCAAAATGTTGAGAGCATGGGAACTCTTTCTAACGCAGCAGTAGCTACCAGCGAGTATGCTGAAAACGTTAAAGCAGCTTCTAAATCAATCGTTGAAGTAAATAAATCTTATGCAAAAACAGTTGAAGCAGTTGGTGAAATGGCTAACGCTACTTCTGATGCAAGAGAATACCATGCACAAGTTCAAAACATCACTAAAAACCTTGGTGCATTGAATGCTGTATACGAAATGGAATTACAAGATGCTAATAACCATTTAAGAGCAATGAACAAGTTTTACGGAAACCTTTCTTCTGCTATGGAAAACATGTCAGAGGCAAGCAAAGAAACTTCTCAATTCAAAGAAGAACTATCCAAACTTGGAAAGAACTTGTCTACATTGAATAATGTATACGGCAACATGCTTGCTGCAATGAAAGCTTAATTTTCTGTTATTGATATATTAAACCTTTAAAATTATTTTAAAAATATGGCTGGAGGAAAAGAAACCCCAAGACAGAAAATGATCGGTATGATGTACTTGGTATTAACGGCGCTACTTGCGCTCCAGGTAAGTTCTGCTATCATCCAGAAATTTATTCAGCTGGATAATAGTTTGATGAACCTTAACCGTCAAACAACCGAAGAAAACGTAGCTGTAATCAACAGAATTAAGAAAACTGTTGCCGATGAAGGTAACAAAGATAAAGCTGTTGTTGATAGAGCTGATCTTGTTCATAAGAAGACAGAAGAAATTCTTAGTAAAATAAACAAGCTCAGAGAGGAAATGATTGTTGCAACCGGGGGTTATGATGTAGAAGAAGGGCATAAAACATATAAAGGCGCTAAAGAAGAAGAGAAAGTTGCTATCATGATGCTTGGCCCTACCAAACAAGGGAAAGCTTATCCACTTAAGAAAGATCTTAATGAGTATGCTTCGTTCCTTAAGCAGGCAGGACAAAATATGAGAGATCCTAATAACAAGGTGGAGGTTCCAGGTCAGATTGCTTTTGACGGGAAAGATCACCCTCTTTTCAAGAATGATCCTGATCAGAGAAATAAGGATTTCGGAGAACTTAACTTTGCAAACACTCCTCTTGTAGCGGCTCTTGCAGTTATGGCACAGCAGGAATCTGAAATTCTGAAGTATGAAGGCGAAATATTGGCTGCTCTTGCAAAAGAAGTAGGCGCTGCCGACTTAAAATTTGACCAGGTAACTGCGATGGTGAGACCAACTTCTAAAGTAGTTGCTGCCGGTACAAAATATGAAGCAGAATTATTCCTTACCGCATCTGCCAGTTCAATTACTCCTACAATGACTTGCGAAGGCAGAGACCTTGTAGTAGATGCTTCAACAAAAAGAGGTAAAGTGCAATTCACTGTAACTCCTGGAGCCTATGATAAAGACGGTAATGCAAAGAAAAAATGGAAAGGCGCTATTAAATTCAACTTCAGAGGAAAAGATACCATCTTCCCTGTAGAAGAAGAATATATCGTAGCAAGACCGGTTATCCAGGTACAGTCTGCTTCAGTAAATGCGCTTTACAAAAACTGCGGTAATGAATTAAACGTACAGGTTCCTGCATTGGGATCAACTTATAGCCCTTCTTTCAGAGCTGACGGTGCCAGTGTTATCGCTGGCGGGCAAAAAGGAATTGTAACAGTGATTCCAACCGGTGCTAAAGTAAATTTATATGTATCAAGTAACGGAAATGCTATCGGTTCTCAGGAGTTTAAAGTTAGGTTAATCCCTAAACCAACTATTGAGTGTCTTGCCGGACGTACGCCTGTAAACGAAAAAACAGGGGTGCCTGCTCCAGGTCCAAGAAGCCTTCAAATGAAAGCAGTTCCTGACGAAAGTTTTGCAGCATTCTTGCCAAAAGATGCTCGTTATAAAGTGTCAGAATGGGATTGTATCCTTGTAAGAGGAAAGAGACCTGTAGCTACTAACAACTTCAAAACAGAAGTAGGTAACCTTTCGAACTTTGCATCTGCGGCTCAACCTGGCGACAGGATTTTGATCGAGGTGAAAAAAGTTACAAGAACCAACTTCTTGAATAAAGTTGAAGAAGTGAACTTAGGTACAGTTATTAAAAATATACCTCTACACTAATTCGTTTAGATATTTAAACAGGAATATTATGAAAAAATTAAGTGTTATTCTGTTGGGCCTGACTTTTAGTACTGCAGTAGTGTTTGCTCAGGAAACTGAAACAACTACTACAGATACTCCGACTGAGCCAACAACAACTACTACCACAACTACCGGAGATCCGGTAATGCAGGGTGGATTCAATAAGTATTCGGTAAGACCAGTGCACGAATCAGATGTTATGTTTAAAAAGACAATCATCCGCGCGGTCGATCTTCGTGAGAAACAAAACAAACCATTGTTCTCGAAAAATAAAGAAATCACCAAGCTGTTGATCGAGGCCGTTGAAAGAGGAGATCTTAAGCCGTATGCTAATGATTCACTTGAAGAAGGAAGACAGTTGACGATCGAGGAATTTAAAGAAAACATTAAAGTTCCTTCAGATCAGGCTGAGTTGACTCAGGAAGAAAAAGACATCATGCTTGCAAATGGAGATTCGTCTTTCATGCAGGCAGGTGCGGGCGGGCCTAACTACTACTTCCCGAGAGATCTTTACCAGATGCAGATTAAAGAAGATTTAATCTTCGATAAACAAAGATCCAGAATGTATTACGATGTTCATGCTATTACCATATTAGTTCCTGCAGATCATCCATCTAACATTAAAGGTATCGAATTAACAGCAGCAAGCTTTGCTTACAAAGATGTTGTAAAGGTGTTGACGGATAATCCAAATGCTATCTGGTATAACCCACAAAATGATGCGCAGCATAAGTCTCTGGCAGATGCTGTTGAATTGAGATTGTTCAGTTCTTATATCATCAAAGTATCTAATCCCGATGATGCATATCTTGTAGATATCTATGGCGGAGATCAGGTAAAAGGTATAATGTCTTCTCAGTGGGCTGCGTTCGAATTATTGGAATACGAACACAATCTTTGGGAATTTTAATCAAGACTTAATTTTTTCATAAATAAAAAAGCCCCATTGGGGCTTTTTTATTTTAAATCATCTTTAAGTTTTTGGGCTTTCTTCAATCCAATTACTTCAGCTAAATCAGTTACTGATGCATTTTTAATATTGGATATCGTTTTAAATTTTGTAATAAGCTTTTTAAATGTACTTTCTCCAATTCCAGGAATTTTTATCAGGCCGGATACCAGGCTGCTTTTACTTCTTTTATCTCTATGAAAATTAATGGCGAAGCGGTGGGCTTCGTTTCTTATTTGCTGAATAAGTTTTAACGATTCAGATTTTTTATCAATAAAAAGAGGATCCGTATCCCCGGGATAGTAAATTTCTTCAAGCTTTTTTGCTAAACCTATAATTGGAATTTTTCCATAAAGGCCCAGATCCTGTAAAGCTTTTATGGCAGCGCTTAGCTGACCTTTCCCTCCGTCAATAATTGTAAGCTTGGGAAGGGATAAAGATTCTTCAATGCATCTTTTATATCGTCTATGAACAATTTCGTACATAGAATCAAAATCATTGGGGCCTAATACTGTTTTTATATTGTAATGCCTGTAGTCTTTTTTAAAAGGTTTGCCGTTTCGGAAACATACCATAGAAGCTACAGGATTGAAGCCCTGAATATTTGAATTATCGAAACATTCAATGTGATCAGGCAATTCGGGTAATTGTAAATCTTTTTGAAGTGTAATTAAAACCCTCTTTTTCTTTTCTTCCTTCTCTTCACTTCCTTCATCCAGTTTTTCGAGATGGTAACGAATATTCTTTAAAGAAATATCCAGTAATTTTTTCTTGTCACCTTTTTGTGGAACAGTAATGGTCACGCCATCTATGGGAATATCTATATTTATATTTGCAAGAATTTCCTTTTCAGTACTATTTAATTCCGTTCGGATATTTATTATGGCATGTACAAGAACTTCTTCATCTTTCTCATTCAATTTCTTTTTGATTTCAATATTTCTTGTCTGGCTGATAGTGCCATTTACAATTTTAAGGTAATTGACTACCGCAATATTTTCATTACTATTAATAGAAAAAACCTCAAGGTCTGTAATATTAGGATTAACAATCACGGAATAATTTTGAAATTTTTCCAGAAGATCTAATTTGTTTTTAAATACCTGAGCTTTCTCATATTCTAATTTTTGAGAAGCTTCAGACATTTGAACCCTGAAGAAATTTTTTGCATAATTAATTTCTCCTTTGAGTATAGCTTTAATTTGCTGAATATTATCATTGTATTCTTCTTCGGGAACTAATCCTTCGCAGGGCCCTTTGCAATTACCAATATGAAACTCCAGGCATATCTTATATTTTTTTTCTTCAATATTTTTCTGACTGAGATTATACGTGCAGGTTCTGAGATAATAGAGTTTTCTGATTAACTCAATCACAGTATTCATGGCTTTGACATTGGTATAAGGACCGAAATAATTTCCGGAAGAAGGATCAAATCTTCTGGTGCTTATTAACCTCGGAAATCTTTCATTGGTAATACAGATATAGGGAAAGCTTTTGTCATCCTTTAAGAGGATATTATATTTTGGTTGTTGGGATTTAATTAAATTATTTTCAAGCAGAAGTGCGTCAAATTCGGTATTAACAATAGTATACTCTATTTTCTTTATCTGGCTCACCAATTTCCTGGTTTTATCATCGAGATGAGAAAGCTTGTTGAAATAATTACTTACTCTTTTCTTTATATTTTTCGCCTTGCCTACATATATAAGAGTATCGGTCTCATCAAAAAATTTATAAATCCCTGGTTTGTCAGGAACATTCTGTATTAAATCTTTTGCGGATTCCATGATGAATTACCATTCACTGGGAATGACATGTTTTTGGTTTGTGACGGGGAGGGAATCAAAACTGAATTCCAGACCTTGTTTATATTTTTTGCAGTCAATTTCTACATGCAATGGATTTTCCGGCTCCGGAAATTTTTCATTTTTATATCCCAGCGTTGTATCCCCATAGACTTTTTTCATAAATAGGGCCCATATAGGCATCGCTGTTCGGGCGCCTTGTCCAAGGTCCATATAATTAAAGTGTATACAGCGATCCTCTCCTCCGACCCATGCTCCTGCTGCAAGAAGTGGAGTAATTCCCATAAACCATCCATCTGAATAATTTTGAGTTGTTCCTGTCTTTGCACCTATTTCATTTCCATTCCAGAGCAGGCCCCACTTATTTAATCCAAGTGCTGTTCCTCCTTTTTCTTCCGTTGCTCCTTTCAGCATATGGACCATCGCATAGGCATCTTCTTCACTCATAGCCTCATTTTTTTTAGGAACGAATTCTTCCAGTACATTTCCATTTTTATCTTCTATTCGTGTAATGAAAAATGGTTCAATATAAACTCCTTTGTTCGCAAATGCTGCATAAGCTCCTACTAATTCATATACAGAGACATCACTCACTCCAAGACATAGAGCGTATACGGGATCAAGATGACTTCTTATTCCCAGATCTCTTGCCATTTGCACAACTCTTTGGGGAGTGACTTTATGAATAAGATGGGCTGTAATGGAATTAATTGAGTTAGCCATGGCTCTGCGCAAAGTGAATATTTCTCCGGAAAATTTTCCATCACTGTTCTTTGGTGCCCAAGTAGTGTTTTTTTCATCACCGCTTGGGTAAGCCACCGGGAGATCAGGAACTTCATAACACGGTGAATAACCAAAGCTAATGGCTGTAGCATACACTATTGGCTTAAATGTAGAACCAGGCTGCCTCTTTCCCTGTATTACATGGTCATATTGAAAATGCTTGAAGTTTATTCCTCCCACCCAGGCTTTAATATGGCCGGTATGTGGATCCATTGCCATAAAACCTGTATGAAGAAAATGCTTGTAATATCTTATGGAATCCATGGGAGTCATGATAGTATCTTTTTCTCCATCCCAGGTAAAAATTCTCATGGTATCTTTTGTGTTCATCGCTTTCCATATACTTACCGTATCAGTCCCGAACTTTTTCTTTAAAACTCTGTATCGCTGCGTTGTTTTAGCTGCTTTTTCTATAAATCCTTTGATTACCCTTTTGTCTTCATCTATCCAGGGGCTTTTACCTTTCCAGTGCGCGAAGAATTTTTTCTGTTGATCCTTCATGTGTTCAGTAACAGCTTCTTCTGCATACTTCTGCATCCTTGAATCAATGGTGCAGTAAACTTTCAATCCATCGGAATAAAGATCATAACCCCTTTTTTTACACCATACTTTTAAAGAGTCAGTTATCGCTCCGCGGAAATAGGTGGCCAGTCCCTTATTATGATTCTCTACATTATATTTAAGAGTAATAGGTAATTGTTTTAATGAGTCAAATTTATTCTGGGATAGAAATCCATATTTATTCATCTGTTCTAATACAGTATTCCTTCTCCCTAAAGAATTTTCCGGGTTTAATACCGGGGAATATAAGGTCGGTGCTTTCAGCAATCCTACTAAGACTGCAGCCTGGGGAATGGTGAGGCTATCGGGTGTAGTATTGAAAAAAGTTTTTGCAGCCACTTTAATACCAAAGGCATTACTTCCAAAATCTACTGTATTTAAATACATAGTAATGATCTCTTTTTTGGTATAGGCTCTTTCCAGATTTATAGCAGTGATCCACTCCTTTGTTTTGTTGATTACTACTCTGAAAATTTTGTTGTCTTTGGCTAATTCTCCTTCATATAAAGTGCTGCGGGTTTCAAATAAGTTTTTTGCCAGCTGCTGGGATATGGTACTTCCTCCGCCCGCATTGTCTTGCCGTAGAAGCACTGACTTGATTGCAACCCTGAACAGTCCTATCAGGTCTATTCCAGAATGTTCGTCAAAGCGCGCATCTTCTGTTGCTATTAGCGCATTGATCATATTAGGAGATATCTGTTCATATTCTACAGGTGATCTGTTTTCCAGATAATATTTTCCAAGCAGCACATTGTCTGAAGTATAAAGTTCGGAAGCAACTTCTGATTTTGGGTTTTCCAGTTTTTCCAGACTGGGCATTTTACCGAAAAGATTATTGTAGTTTATTGAAACAAGATATATGCATAATGCTATGAAGGAAATGCCACAAACAAAGCTGATCCAGAAAAAGGCGGTGAGCCTGCTGTAAATTTTTTTACTGATTGCCATTTACTATTTTAATATTTTTCCTTATAGAATTTTAGATACCCTTCGATATTTTTTGATTCCAGGAATAATTGAAAATTATGAGTTGTGATAATAAAAAGCGGATATTTAACATAACCATTATTTTGGAAAAAAGATTTGTCATTTTTAAGGTTATTTGCATACACCTGTGCATTGAATTTTTCCGGGAAGCCACTTACTACTACCATATACGTAGTATCAGAAATCGCAGTTATATCAGTGCCTAGCTCAAATTTTTCAATAAAGTTATCATTGTAAGAGTTAAATTCCTTCACCACTTTCTTCGATGGAATACTGGAAGGTAAAACTACTACAAAATGGTGAGGCATATTTAATTCAGTGCTGTATTTGACATCTGCGGCAGTTACTGATTGACCTTTTTCCGCTTTTTTATTCATAAAAGTGTCTGCTGCGGCAAGGAGTTCCTTTGCTTTTGGAAGCAGAGGACTGCTGCCATAATTATCTATAAACTGCTGAAGCTTTTCTTTATAAACTACCGCATTGGCAGTCTGCCCAACGATTAAAATATTTAATAAGCTCAACTTATCATCAATATCGTTATCAGGGAATTGTATTCTTGTGACTTTTATTAAGGAATCAGCAGCTTTGTAATCTCCTGATTTATATAATTCAAAAGCTTCTTTGTATTTCAAATGTGCCTGCTGGTTGGCTTCTTTGTTGTCCTGAAGATAATTAGGATTACGAAGCAATTTGGTATAAAGGGAATTTGGGAATTCATTAAATAGCTTATTTTTGTATGCCTCCGAATTACTGTTGTCGTTTTTGTTTTTATAAATCAGGTATATGAAATAATATATTTCAGCTTTATACTCCGACTCAGGAAACCTCTTTAACAATTCATTAAAGCTTTTAATAGAATTTTCCGGCTCATTTAATTTTTGATTATAAATTTTACCAATGTTATATAAAGAGTTTTCCAGTTTTTTATTGGAAGTATCCAGCTGCTGCTGGGTGTACGGAATGTCTTTATAAAACTGATCTCTATTGATTACAATTTCTTTTGGTTTTGCATTTAGACTGTCTTGCGTAAGAGTATCAGTTTCAACTTTATTCTGTTTTTCTTCCACAAAGTCAAAGGAAGTTTCTTTATTGGATCTCCTCCAGTTGTCTTCCAGCTTTCTGGTTCCCCATACTTTTGTAAATTCAACTTTTCCTGTAGCAATGGCTGCCGGGTTGGTAAGTGCAAAATTACCCGGATCCGTATCTGTGTTGGTTGCTACATTGTTATTTTCAATAAATTTTTTCTTTTTCTGATTTTCAGCATTTTTTATTTTCTCTTTTTCATCTTCAATAATCTGATCAATTAATTTATCAAGTTGATCTTTAGATAATTTTGCTATTCTCTGAAGGCTGTCTTCCCGCTCTGCGGTTTGTTTGTGGCGAACAAATTCTTCCAGCACTTTTTGTCGTGTTGAAATGGGCTTGTAGTTTTTATCATTCTTATCCCATGCCGTTACAGCGCTATCATAATATTGCTTTGATAACTCAAAATTTTCATTGTCATAATAAATTTCTCCCA
Source organism: Cytophagaceae bacterium (assembly GCA_019746425.1). Lineage (GTDB taxonomy): Bacteria > Bacteroidota > Bacteroidia > Cytophagales > Cytophagaceae > JAIERY01. The sequence goes on along the minus strand of JAIERY010000440.1, from coordinate 10,607 downwards.
GTTTAAGATACGAGAGCCCTTTCTGGCTAGGATTTTTTGAGGTTTCTCTGAGAGACTTTTCAAGGTTGCTGATGGATTCTTTTACGTCTCCTCGTTTAAGATAATACAAACCCAGTTCGTAATATATTTTGTCTTTGTACTCAGTATTCTTTTTATCGTTAGCCAGCTTATTGAAATACTTCTGTGTCTTTTTTTTGCTCCACTGATTAGTGGAAGGTGATACTTGTGTTAAATAAAGTTTGGAGTGAAATAAAAGATCGTAAGGTGGATTGGTTTTAATTGTAGCTCTGTAATTTTCATATGCAGACGAATCTTTATTAAACATCTGATTGAGCTGTCCGGCAATAAAATTAATTCTGCCCTTTTCCTGTCTCTTTTTGATTAAAGGCAGTGCAATCTCTACGTTGGAAAGCATCTCTTTGTATTCTTCCAGCTGCTGATGATAATATGCCTTTGTGAGATGAAAGTTCTTGGTATTCTCTTCAGAGAATACTTCTCCTTCCGTCCCTTTTTTGCTGAGGTAGTCTGAAACAGTTTTAGCACTGGCATAATCTGCTGAATCAATATAAGTGCGCATAAGCAAAATCAAAGCTGCATGTCTTGCATTGGCATCCTGACTTTTATAATTGACAAATTTGAAAAAGGCTAATGCCGTTTTATATTCTTTTTTATAATAAAATGATTTTCCTATAATGATATAACTGTCATCGAGCCATTTGCTATTCTTATGCTTTTCATTGATCAGGGAGGCTTTTTTAATCACTTCTTCCAGGCCTGGTTTTATAGTGCCTCGTGTGCCGGTTGTAATTAAAGGATAAACTGATAATATTTTACTATAATCGTCCACATTGGAGGTAATAATCTGGGCATCCACTTCTTTCATTTTTTCCCTGGCGAGAAAATAAGCGTTGTAATGGGCTGTAGTATTGTGAAAGGTAGTGCTCACAAACGTGTTTTTTTCCTGGGAACACGATAACAGAAGCCCCATGGAGCAACATGAAACTAATATGATTATATTTCTGATATTCAAAAAACCTTGCTTTAAAGGGGTATATAAAATAATTTTAATATTTTTCAGCGTTAATAACCAGGTCTCAAAACTTTTTAACAATATTTTCAGGGCATTGAAGATAAAAAAAACATTATATAACTGGTTAACGAATAGATTTTTATTAATTATTCGTAATGAGGAAAATTTCGCTGAAAAACGAACTATTAGCTTTAATTATGCAAAATTAATCGTTTTAGGCTTTACTTTTTTTATTGCAGTTTTTCTTTTCTGTCTTTACCTGCTTTATAGTCCTTTATTCCGATGGCTGAACCCTGAATATCAGGAATTAGAGAAGGATAAAAAAATAATTTCATTATCATTTCAGGTCGATTCTCTTTTAAAAGACGGACAAAGAAAGGATATATATAGTAAGCATTTAATGAAGATTCTTAGAGGAGAAAATTTCATTTCAGATACCAGTAATAATACTGATAATACTAATACAGCCAAGCAGGACCTTAACCTGGACAATATATCTTCCGTAGATAAAGAACTGAGAAAGGAAATTGAAGAGGAAAATGGAGTAATTGCTGCGATAAACCCTGATTTCAGCAATAATCAAAATAGTTATTATATACGTCCTGTTGAAGGAGTTTTAGAGCAGAAATATGACTATAAAAGGGACTTTCTTGGGATAGATATTGTTACCAAGCCCAAAGAGACTGTTAAGAGTATAGCGGATGGGATGGTAATATTCTCAAATTCAGGCGAAACAGGCTATATTCTGGCAATACAGCATAAAAATGGCCTTATTTCTCTTTATAAGAATAATTCTGTATTACTGAAACAGACAGGAGAATATGTGAAGGCAGGGGATCCGATAGGGCTTGTGGGAAATACGGATAATTCCGGCCAAAAATACCGTCTCCATTTCGAAATTTGGCAGGATGGTAATTCGGTAAATCCGGAAAATTTTATATCTTTCTGAAAAGTAACCAGTTACAACATATGTTTATGAGTAAAACAAAAGAAATCGAACAACTGAGCAATTCGAGCACCATCGTGGGCAAAGGCTCGGTAATGGAAGGAAATATCGAAACTTTCGGAAATATCCGTATTGAAGGTAAAGTAATTGGAAATATTAAATCCAAGTCAAAAGTGGCCATAGGAGATTCTGCTTCCATAGACGGTACTATTTTAGCTCAGAATGCAGAAATAGCAGGTGAAGTAAAAGGCCTTGTAGAGGTATCAGACCTTCTGATTTTAAAGAGCAGCTGTATTATTCATGGGGATATTGTGACCAACAAGCTGGTGGTAGAGCCCGGAGCTTCTTTCAATGGATTATGCAAAATGGGAGCTATCATAAAGGAAATCAACCTTGGAGAAGAAACCAGAGCAGCAGGCGGAGCCAAATAAGGAACCTGTTAAAAATTATGTAAAATACTCCAGTATGGTTATGCAAATGATTGCTACCATTGCTTTAGGAGCATTTGCAGGAGTAAAGCTCGATCAATATTTTGAAGTAAAATCCCATCTTTTTACGATAGGCCTTTTATTATTTTCAGTAATTGCTTCTATTTACTATGTAATTAGAAGTTTAATGAAATGATCAAAAAGCTGTTTGTAAAATTCCTTTATAATCTTTCAGGTATTACTGTAATAATTTCAGCCTTAGCGTTTTCCCTGAAAATGCTTAAAAATTCTGTTATCCATGACCAGATCTGGATTACTATTGGCTTCTTCTTTTTGCTTACTTTATTAGCATATTTAATCTCGATTAAAGGACTAAAAGAAAAAAAAGATTTCCACAATTCTTTCTTTCTATCTGTTGCGATCAGATTGCCTATTTGTATAATTTTTGTAATAATTATTCTTAATTCTTCTTCTTCCAATTTACTGGCATTTGTAGTTAATTTTTTTGCACTTTATTTAGTATATACATCGTTTGAAATTTATTTTCTATTACGTAACTTGCGAGCCGATTTTAAGCGAGATGGATAATTTCATAAAAAATACACTTTTCACCCTTATTTTTTCGGCAATTGCTATGTTTTCCTATGCTGGTCATGATCAGGAAAACAATGCCGATAAACCTTTTAATCCTGCACCTACTATCATGCATCACATTGCAGACTCTCATGACTGGCATTTCGCTTCATGGGATGAGCGTACGCATTGGTCATTACCTCTTCCAGTGATTTTATTATCTAAGGAAAACGGCAAGGCTGGTTTAGATGCTTTCATGTCTTCAAGATTTGAGCATGGTCATGCATCATATAATGGTTTTATACTAAACGAAGAGAATAAAATTGAAACAGTTGCTGGGTCGGGGAAAGAACTAATCATTGACCTCTCTATTACAAAGAATGTAGCTTCTCTAATGTTAAGCGTAATTCTTTTATTGTTCATATTCCTTGGAATGGCCAGGAGATATAAGAAGAATCCTGGTTCAGCTCCTAAAGGTGTACAATCATTCTTCGAACCTATTATAATATATATAAGAGATGACGTGGCCAAGAGTGTAATCGGTCATAAATACGAAAGATTTATGCCTTACCTGCTTACCGTTTTCTTTTTCATTTGGTTTAACAATCTTTTAGGATTACTTCCAGGTGGAGCAAATCTCACCGGTAATATTGCAGTAACAGCAGTGCTTGCAGTGTTTACTTTTCTTATTACTACTTTCAGTGGAAATAAAACTTATTGGGGGCATATTTTCTGGACACCCGGCGTGCCTTTGCCATTAAGAATTATTATTCTTCCTATTGAGATTCTTGGAATGTTTACCAAGCCATTTTCACTGATGATACGTCTTTTTGCTAACATCACCGCCGGTCACATTCTTATTCTGAGTTTAATTTGCTTTACTTTTTTATTTAAAAGTGTAACTGTAGGAATTGTAAGCGCTGCATTTGCAGTCTTTATGAATGTGCTGGAATTGTTTGTGGCGTTGCTGCAGGCATATGTTTTCACCCTTCTTTCGGCTATGTATTTTGGATCAGCAGTAGAAGAGCATCATGAAGCCGGATAACATCCGGCAGATCATGGTCTTAAAATGAGTTTTTTGTTTAACTATATAAATTGTAAATCTATGTTAGGAGTAATGTTTTTAGTTGAGATGGGCTATGCTCTGCTTGGAGCCGGAATCGGTGCTGGAATTGCTGCATTAGGCGCAGGCGTCGGAATCGGCCGTATAGGCGGTAGCGCAGTAGAATCAATTGCAAGACAACCTCAGGAAACAGGTAGAATTCAGACTGCGATGCTTATCGCAGCTGCTCTTATTGAAGGAGCTGCTCTGTTTGCGATTGTACTTTGTCTGTTGATCTGGACAAAAGCTTAATAAGCTCATAAGACTTCTGAATGAACGATAGGTTCTTCAGAAGTCTTTACAATTTAGAATTATAATTTTCATAAGATAATACGATAAAAAAACGAATATGATATTTCTGGCAGGTTCCTTAATTACTCCTGAATTTGGTTTGCTTTTCTGGCAATTCATGATTTTCCTGGTAATATTATTTATACTTGGGAAATTTGCATGGAAGCCAATCCTTACTTCTTTAAAAGAAAGAGAAGCCAACATTGAAGAAGCATTAAATGCTGCGAAGAAAGCAAAAGAAGAAATGCAGAAGCTTCACGCTGATAATGATAAATTATTACAGGAAGCAAGACTGGAAAGAGATAAAATGCTGAGAGAAGCCCAGACTGCAGCCAACAATATAGTATCTGAAGCAAAAGATAAAGCAACTGCTGAAGGACAAAGATTAATTGAAAATGCCAGGGCTGCGATTAACAATGAGAAACAGGCTGCGCTTACGGAAGTAAAAAATCTTGCGGCAAATCTTTCTCTGGAAATCGCTGAGAAAATTCTTAAGAGGGAGTTGGCAGATGAGAAAGCACAGAAAGAACTGGTTAATGAATTCATTAAAGAAGCTAACTTAAACTAATACCGGAATGCACGAATCAAGGGTTGCTTCGAGATACGCTAATTCATTATTAGAGCTTGCTCATGAAAAAGGAGCGTTAGAGCAGGTTCATAAGGATATGGTTTTGTTTACTAAAATCGGCGAAGAAAACCCTGCCTTAGTGAGAATATTTAAAAACCCTATCATTACACATGAGAAGAAATTGGCAATTCTGAACAGCCTTTTAAAAGGAAGAGTTTCAGATCTTACTTTCTCTATGTTTGATATTATTTCAAGAAAAAACAGAGAGCCATATCTGTATTTTATTGCAAAAGAATTTATCTCTTTATACAAAAAGAAAAATAATATAGAGACAGCAGAGGTTACTACCACTTTCCCTCTCACTGATGCCCAAAGAACAAGTTTTGTAAATCTGGTAGCAGGCGCTACAGGCAAAAAAGTTGATCTGCACGAAAAAATCCAGGATGAAATTATCGGAGGATATATTTTAAAGATCGGCGACAGGCAGATAGATGAATCAGTGAAGAGTAAATTACAGAAATTAAGAACCAAGTTTAAAGATAATCCATATATATCAAAATATTAATTTATGGTAGAAGTAAGACCCGATGAGGTTTCTGCGATATTAAGAGAGCAGTTATCCAATTTCAGAACAGAAGCTGAACTAGAAGAGGTAGGTACCGTACTCCAGGTAGGAGACGGTGTTGCCCGCATTTATGGACTCACAAAAGCACAGTCAGGAGAACTGATCGAATTCGAGAATGGCCTGAGAGGATTAGTGCTGAATCTTGAAGAAGATAACGTGGGTGCCGTATTGCTTGGTGACTACAGCGAAATCAAAGAAGGCGTAACTGTAAAAAGAACAAAGCAGATTGCTTATGTAAAAGTAGGTGACGGTGTGGTGGGAAGAGTAGTAGATACGCTTGGAAATCCAATCGATGGCAAAGGCCCTATCAAAGGAGATCTTTACGATATGCCTTTGGAAAGAAAAGCTCCCGGTGTAATTTACAGACAGCCGGTAAATGAGCCACTTCAGACAGGTATTAAGGCCATCGACTCAATGATCCCAATCGGAAGAGGACAAAGAGAGTTGATCATCGGTGACAGACAAACAGGGAAAACTGCAGTTGCTATAGATACAATCATCAACCAGAGAGAGTTTTTTGAAAAAGGAGAGCCGGTATTTTGTATCTACGTTGCAGTAGGACAAAAAGCAAGTACAGTAGCTCAGGTGGTAAACGCACTGGAAAAAGGAAAAGCTATGGATTACACTGTAGTTGTTGCAGCTTCGGCTGCAGATCCTGCGCCTATGCAATTCTTCGCTCCTTTTACAGGTGCAGCTATCGGAGAATATTTCAGAGATACAGGAAGACCGGCGCTTGTGATATATGATGATCTTTCTAAACAGGCAGTTGCTTACAGAGAAGTTTCTCTTCTTCTGAGAAGACCTCCTGGACGTGAAGCTTATCCCGGGGATGTGTTCTATCTTCACAGCCGTCTTCTGGAAAGAGCAGCTAAGATTAACAACAATGATGCTATTGCACAAAAAATGAATGACCTTCCTGATTCCTTAAAAGGTAAAGTAAAAGGAGGGGGATCTTTAACAGCGCTTCCTATTATTGAAACTCAGGCGGGAGACGTTTCAGCTTATATTCCAACAAACGTAATTTCAATTACCGACGGTCAGATATTCCTTGAAACAAACTTATTCAACTCAGGTATCAGACCTGCAATTAACGTAGGTATTTCCGTATCAAGGGTGGGAGGAAATGCACAGATTAAATCAATGAAAAAAGTAGCCGGCACATTAAAACTTGATCAGGCACAATTCAGAGAATTAGAAGCTTTTGCAAAATTCGGTTCTGATCTTGACCCTGCTACTAAACTTACTATCGAAAGAGGTAGAAGAAACCTTGAGATATTAAAACAGGCACAATACAGTCCGGTGACAGTAGAGCAGCAGGTAGCTATTATCTATGTTTCTACAAATGGGTTTATGGATAAGGTAGCTGTAAATAAAGTAAAAGCTTTCGAATCAGAGTTTTCAGGATTATTGAAGGCTCAGCATAAAGATACTTTAGACGCCATCAGAAGCGGTAAAATAGATGACTCTGTTACAAGCGTACTGAAAAAAGTTGCTTTAGATTTAGCAAGTAAATTCTCTGCTTAATAAATATATATGGCAAGTTTAAAAGAGGTAAGAGGACGAATAGTTTCTGTTAATTCTACACAGCAGATCACCAAAGCTATGAAAATGGTGGCTGCTGCCAAGCTTCGTAAGTCTCAGGATAATATTATCAAACTGAGACCTTATGTTCAGAAGCTTAATGGAATATTGGCAAATGTTTCAGCAACACTCGATGGTGATGTCGAAAATCCATATGGAGCAGAAAGAAAAGCTGAAAAAATTCTTATAGTCCTGATTACTTCTGACAGAGGTTTGGCCGGAGCGTTTAATTCAAATGTGATTAAAGCTTCTCAAAATTTACTTAATACAAAATACAGTGCACAATTGGCACAAGGGAATGTACATTTTCTTTGCATCGGGAAAAAAGGACTAGACTTTTATAATAAGAAAGGTTTAAAAACAATTGGCAATTTTGTCGGCCTCTTTAAAAGCTTAAGTTTTGATCAGGTAAGACCTGCTGCAGAGTATGTAATGAATGCTTTTGTAAATAAAGAATACGATAAAGTAGAAATTATTTACAATGAGTTTAAAAATGTTGCTACTCAGATTGTAAGAGTAAAGCAGTATCTGCCTATAACAAAAGATGATCTTCCAAAAGCTAAAGCTGCAGAAGTAAAAGTGGAGCCTAGTCGTTATAAAACCAATTATATTTTTGAGCCTTCTCAAAAAGATATAGTGGCAGACCTTATTCCTAAGTCTTTAAAAATTCAATTTTATGAAGGCGTACTGGAATCTAATGCTTCCGAACATGGTGCAAGGATGACAGCAATGGATAAAGCTACTGATAATGCCAAAGAGTTGTTAAAGGAATTGAGATTAACGTATAACAGAACCAGACAAGCTGCTATTACCAAAGAGATTCTGGAAATCGTAGGCGGTGCGGAAGCGCTTAATGGATAATAAATATTCTTGTTAAATAAAATAGAGGCTCATCCGTTAATTGACAGATGAGCCTTTTCATTTTATGAATTCCACTAATACATATTCTTCTCTTAGACTGCATTTTGAAGCTCTTCTCTTTAGTCATCTGTTTATTAGCCTCAGTGCGATAACTTTGACAGTGTCGTCTTATTTAATTTTAGGAAAAAGTCTTTCTTTATTCCCGTCTCATTTATTCATGTTTATATTTTGCTCCACCTTCTTTATTTACAACCTCAATATTTTTCAAAAGAAAGCTATAGCCGGAAATACAAGTCGGGATAGATGGGTAATGGAAAATGAAAAAAATATGAAATACCTGATTGTTTTCTCTGCGACTATGGGATTGTATTACCTTCGTTTTTTTTCGTTATATGAAATTTTATATTTATTTCATTTGGGAATCATTTCAATTTTGTATGTAGTGCCTTTAAAATTTAATAAAATTGACTTGAACTTTTCGTTAAGAAAAGTACCGCTGACCAAAATTTTTCTGCTTGCCTATGTATGGGCTTCAGTGACGGCGTATTTTCCATGTATGATATTGGGCGAAACAGATTTTTCTTCCTTTTCGCTTTTTCTGGAGAGGTTCTTCTTTATTCTTGCTCTTGCAATACCTTTTGATATCAGAGATTATAGAAGCGACAAAGAAAATAAATTACTGACAATTCCCACCATATTCGGGGTGCAATGGTCTAAAACATTGTCGGGTATATTTTTTGGATTTTTTATATGCCTTTCGACTTTTAGACATGGTCTTGATTTTATTACACTGTCAAGAATTGTCTCCAGTGTTCTAGCCTTTATATTAATTCTTAAAATCAATGAAAAAGTAAGGGAGTCTTATTATTTATTTTGCATTGATGGGATTATGATCATTCATTTTATCTTTCTTGTCTTTTTCCAAATCATTATAATATAAAAAAGCCTCTCCAAAACGGAGAGGCTTTTGCATTTACCCCTTCTGTTCCTCATCATCATATCCGCAGCATTTTTTATATTTCTCTTTTAGTTTTTCTCTTTCTTCCGGAGAAAGAGACGAAAGCTTTTCTTCAAATCTTTTTTTCCAATAACCTTTATATCCATAACTACCTCCAGTGCCGCAACCACAATTGCTTCCGCAACTTCTCCATCCTTTAAATCCCCCTATGAGAATTCTGCCCAGCAGAAATAGGCCAAGTGCCTGAGGGAAATTAATTTCGTTTGCTCCCTGAAAAACGTTAGGAATAATCCAGTTCCATAATAACATTACGACAGAACCCAATAACAGCCCGCATGCTATGACGCAAACAAATATTTTTAGCCCGTGAATAAAGAATGACTTTTTCATATATGTATTTTTAATAATTCAATAGTTCTTTATAAAATTCATTTAATCTTTTTCTAAGATAAAGGACAGCATATCGTTTTCTGGATAATAAAGTATTTACTGAGACACCGATTATTTCAGAGATTTCTTTAAAATCCTTTTCTTCAATTTCATGGAGAACAAATACTTCTTTTTGTTCTTCAGGCAATTCTTCCAATGCTTCAATCAATGCATCCCATATTACAGAACGGAAGTATTCATCTTCAGGATTATTTTTAGGATCAAAAAAACGTTGAAGGAAATAATTTTCTCCTTCTGAATCTTCTGAAACATACTTCTCATAAGATTCCGGTTTTTGCTTTCTGTATTTATCCGTTATTTTATTTCTCGCTACTTTGAAAAGCCAGGAACTTATTTGCTCCATTGGTTCAAGTGGAGTAAAATTTTTGATCAGCTGATAAAAAACATCCTGAAGGATATCTTCTGCATCTTCTTTGGCAGGAACACGTTTCCGTATAAACTGAAAAAGTTTTTTCTTTTCTTTTTGAAAAGTATTCCGGATAGTTTCCTCTTTTTCGGCCATTAAAGATTCTATGGTAATTATGTCCTTCATCTTATATGGGAAGACGAACAACAAATACTAATATTTTAAACTGTATAAAAAAAGTTAAGAAATAGCTCTGAGGGCAGATTTTAGCGCTTTTACTCGTATAAATACGTGTTTTGATTGGCTTTAATTGTAAGCTTTTTTCCTGAGTATGCTTCAGTCCTCCCGATAATCTTCGCATCAATATTGAATGATTTGGATATAGCGATCATTTCATGTGCTGATTTTTCATCTGTATAAATTTCCAGGCGGTGGCCCATATTGAAAACTTTATACATTTCTTTCCATTCCGTTTTACTTTCTTCCTGAATCAATTTGAATAATGGAGGTGTTTCAAAAAGATTGTCTTTTATGATATGAATGTTATCTGCAAAGTGAAGGACCTTGGTTTGTCCGCCGCCACTGCAATGTATAATACCATGAATATTTTTTCTGAATTCCTTCAGTATTGCTTTTACAATCGGGGCATAAGTGCGTGTAGGAGATAATACTAATTTTCCGGCATTGACAGGCAGTTTGTCGTAGGTATCTGTCAGCTTATATTTTCCCATATAAACCAGGTGCTTTGGAACAGAAGGATCAAAGCTTTCAGGATACCTGGAGCTGAAAATGGAAGAGAACACATCGTGTCTTGCCGATGTTAAGCCGTTGCTTCCCATCCCTCCATT
>JAIERY010000250.1 GCA_019746425.1 Cytophagaceae bacterium | reverse complement strand
TTTAGGCTGTAACATTTTAAATCCTAATTTTAATTACCCTTGATCAATTATTTTTTTCTTCTTTTTGGACCGCCTTCTGGCTTTCTTCTCTTAGGATTTGGATTTGCTCCGCCTCCTGTTTCTTCTGTATTCTGAGTAGTTGCTCCAATATTAGGAGACAAATCTCTCTTCCCGTAAACTTCTCCCTTGAAAATCCAAACTTTGATTCCGATTTTACCATACACCGTAAGAGCTTCTGAAATTGCATAATCAATATCTGCTCTTAAAGTATGAAGAGGAATTCTACCTTCTTTGTATTGTTCTGTTCTAGCCATTTCAGCACCGCCTAAACGACCAGACACTTTAATTTTTATTCCGATAGCACCTACTCTCATAGTAGAAGCTATTGCTTGTTTCATTGCTCTTCTGTAAGAAATCCTGGCTTGTAATTGCTGAGCGATTGACTCTCCCACTAATCTTGAATCCAGTTCAGGTCTTTTTATTTCAAAGATGTTAATCTGAACATCTTTACCTGTGATTTTTTTGAGCTCTTCTTTAATCTTATCAACCTCAGTACCACCTTTACCAATAACTACTCCTGGACGAGCTGTATTAATAGTAAGTGTGATTCTCTTGATAGTTCTTTCTATAACTATTTTAGAAATTCCTCCTTTAGGAATTCTCGCATGGATATAGTTTCTGATTTTCTCATCCTCGATGAGTTTATCGGAAAAGGTTTTTCCTCCATACCAGTTAGAATCCCAACCTTTGATAATTCCAAGCCTAAAGCCGACAGGATGTACTTTCTGACCCATTCTATAGATTATTTTTTAGTTTTTTTATCGCCTGATTTTTCTTTTTTTGCTTTTCCTTCAGCAGTCTTAGCTTTTGCCTTAGGTTTAGCTTCCTGCTCAGATGTTTGAACAGGGGTTGTTAAAGAAGGAGCTGTTAAGCTATCAATTACCATAGTTACATGGTTTGATCTTTTCCTTACTCTATATGCCCTTCCCTGTGGAGCAGGTCTCAATCTTTTCAGCATTCTGCCTCCATCAACAAAGATTTCTTTTATAAAAGCATCTTCAACGTTCTGATCTTCATTTTTTCCCTGCCAGTTTGCCAATGCAGACAACAATAACTTTTCTAGTCTTTTAGCAGCTGAATTAGGATGATATTTTAAAACATATAATGCTTCAGTAGCTTTTGCTCCTCTGATAATATCAGCTACAAGCCTCATTTTACGGGGAGACGTTGGAACGTTTTTCAAAATAGCCTCAGCTGCACCTTGTTTCTTTGCAAGTTTTGCCGCTTCTTTTTTCTGTCTTTTTATAACAGATCTTCTTTGTTTAACTGCTGCTTCCATCATTATGCGGGTTTATCCTTTTTAGGCGCTGTATGACCTCTGAAATTTCTTGTAGGAGAAAATTCTCCAAGTTTGTGACCGACCATGTTTTCTGTTACATACACCGGAATAAATTTATTTCCGTTATGCACAGCAAATGTATGTCCTACAAAATCAGGAGATATCATAGACCTGCGAGCCCATGTCTTAATGACTGACTTTTTTCCTGAATCATTCATGACCTGGATTTTTTTCTCAAGTCTGAAATCGATGTAAGGTCCTTTCTTTAGTGAACGTCCCATTTTATTGCTTCAATCTTTTATTTACTCTTCTTGCTACAATTAATTTATCAGAATACTTCTTTCTGCTTCTGGTTTTCTTTCCTTTAGCATACAAGCCTTTTCTTGATCTTGGATGACCTCCGGAAGCTTTTCCTTCTCCTCCTCCCATCGGGTGATCTACCGGGTTCATTGCGACACCTCTTACTCTTGGTCTCTTACCCAGCCATCTGTTTCTTCCAGCTTTACCAACACTAAGGTTCATATGATCAGCATTTGAAACAGCACCTACTGTAGCGATACAGTTTATATTTACCAACCTCATTTCACCTGAAGGCATTTTAAGTGTTGCAAATTTTCCTTCACGAGCTAACAACTGCGCATATGATCCTGCACTTCTCGACATTGCTCCGCCTTTTCCAGGCTTCAACTCTACATTATGAACTATAGTACCTAGTGGTATTTCAGAAAGTGGCAATGCATTTCCTATCTCAGGGGCAATACCTTTTCCTGACTGTACTATTGTTCCTACTTTTAATCCTTCCGGAGCAAGAATGTATCTTTTTTCTCCATCTGCATAATACAACAAAGCAATCCTTGCCGTTCTGTTTGGATCATACTCGATTGATTTTACAGTAGCAGGAATATTATGTTTATTTCTTTTGAAATCGATAATTCTGTATTGCTTTTTATGGCCACCACCTATGTATCTCATAGTCATTCTTCCCTGGCTGTTTCTTCCGCCAGATTTAGAAATCTTGGCCAGCAATGACTTTTCAGGAATATCATGAGTGATTTCCTCAAAAGTCGGAGCTATTCTGTGTCTTTGCCCCGGAGTTATTGGTCTTAATTTTCTTACTGCCATCTTGCTCTATGTATTAAATACCGCTATAAAAATCTATTATTTCACCGTCTGCCAGAGTAACGATTGCCTTTTTATATGAGGAAGTTTTTCCTGAAACAATAGCATTTGCTGTGTATCTGGTTTTAGTTTTTCCTCCTACAATCATTGTTTTTACCTCTTCAACATTTACTCCATAAGTTTTTTCTACAGCCAGTCTGATCTGAATTTTATTGGCATTTTTTTCAACAATAAAACCATAAATGCCTTTTTCATTTAAGGCTGTGATTTTCTCTGTAACTAATGGTTGTATTAAAATATTTTTCATGATCTTAACTCAATAACTCTTCAATTTTTTTAACAGAATTTTCTACCAACACAATATTCTGCGCATTCAACACATCATATGTATTCAATTCATCAGCAGTTACTACTTTAGATCTTTTCAGATTTCTGCTTGATAAGGAGATGTTGGAGTTTTTCTCGCCTAATACAAATAATGTTTTCTTTTCCTGAAGAGACAATTTGGCAAGAATATTAATGAAGTCTTTGGTCTTAGGAGCTTCCAGTGAAAAATTTTCAATTACAGAAATGGTCTTGTCCTTTGCTTTATAAGTAAGGGCAGACTTTCTGGCTAATGATTTTAGCTTCTTATTAAGTTTGAAACTATAGTTTCTTGGTCTCGGACCAAATACTCTACCTCCACCAACAAATACAGGAGCTTTTCTGCTACCCGCTCTTGCGCCACCGGTTCCTTTTTGTTTTTTAATTTTTTTAGTAGAATAAGCAACTTCTGCTCTTTCTTTTGCTTTGTGTGTTCCTTGTCTTTGATTGGCCAGATACTGCTTTACATCTAAATAGATAGCATGATCATTTGGCTCAACACTAAAGATGGTATCAGCCAGAACAACTTTTCTGCCAGTATCTTTTCCTTTTATGTTTACAACTGAAAGTTCCATCGTATCTTATTTCTCTAGTATTACAAATGAATTATTAGCTCCTGGTATAGCACCGCTTACCACTATAATATTTTTATCAGGATAAATTTTCAAAATTCTAAGGTTTTGAATTTTTACTCTGTCATTTCCCATACGACCCGCCATTCTAAGTCCGCGGAATACCCTTGAAGGGAATGAGCATGATCCTACTGAACCTGCGTGTCTTGCACGGTTATGCTGTCCGTGAGTTTGTCCTCCAACTCCGCTAAAACCATGTCTTTTTACTACTCCTTGAAATCCTTTTCCTTTAGAAGTACCGATTGCATCGACAAAATCACCTTCGGTGAAAATATCTGCGATTGATACCTGATCGCCAAGATTAAGCTCTTTTTCAAAAGTTTTAAATTCAACAAGTTTTTTCTTAGGAGTAGTATTGGCTTTTTTGCAGTGACCAATTACTGAAGCAGAAGTGTTTTTTTCTCTTCCTTCACCATAGCCTAATTGCACAGACTTATAGCCGTCTTTCTCTATGGTTTTAATTTGTGTTACTACACAAGGACCAGCTTCAACTACAGTGCATCCTATTGCCTTTCCGTCTTCCCCGAAAATGCTGGTCATTCCAATTTTTTTACCAATTATACCTGACATTTTTGTCTTATAATTTTATTGTATCAATAAACCTTTATTACAAACCTTTTTACAGTTTTTGCAAAAGGGACTGCAAAGTTAATGAAAATTAAATTTTTCCCAAACTTTAAAGCCTGATTATTCACTAAAAATCTATTGAATTTTTAAAATTAAGGCCTTATTGCAAAAAATGCCAAGGATTTAACTGATTATCAGGGTCTTTATATTAATAATTGGGGAAAGAATATCTTCCCTTAATTGTATTTTTATAAGAATAAAAAAAAGAACCAACAATGGAATATTGGTTCCTTTATATATTATTTTTAAAAATTTTATCAAACTTTGATTTCTACATCAACGCCGCTAGGAAGTTCAAGCTTCATCAATGCATCAACTGTTTTTGCGCTTGTGGAATAAATATCTACCAGTCTTTTATAAGTGCACAATTGAAATTGCTCTCTTGATTTTTTATTTACGTGCGGAGATCTTAACACTGTAAAAATTTCCTTTTCTGTAGGCAAAGGAATTGGTCCACTTACTACTGCGCCTGTTGATTTAACTGCACGTACGATCTTCTCGGAAGACTTATCTACCAAGTTATGATCATAGCTTTTTAATTTAATTCTAATCTTCTGAGCCATATTATCTTATTTTGCAACTGCTGCACCTTTTACTTTTGCTATAATTGATTCAGCTAAATTAGCTGGAACAAATTCATAATGGGAGAATGTCAATGTTGCCGTAGCACGTCCTGAAGTGATAGTTCTAAGGTCAGTAACATATCCAAATAATTCTGACAATGGAACATCGGCTTTTATAACTTGTCCTCCAGCTTTAGTATCCATCCCTTTCATAAGACCTCTTCTTCTATTCAAATCACCGGTAACAGGGCCAGTGTATTCATCAGGAGAAACAACCTCGACGCTCATGATTGGCTCCATTAATTTAGGGCCTGCATTTTTAGCCGCTTCTCTAAATCCGCCTCTTGCTGCTAATTCAAATGACAATGCATCAGAATCGACATCATGGTAAGAACCGTGAAACAATCTCACTCGCATAGACTCAACAGGATACGCTGCAAGAGGGCCATTTTTCATGGCTTCTTCAAATCCTTTTTGAACAGGAGCAATAAATTCGCGAGGAATAACTCCACCAACAATTTCATTTACAAACTCAAGCCCTTGCTTCCCATCTGGTCGCGGACCTATTTCAAAAACAATATCGGCAAATTTACCTCTACCACCTGTCTGCTTTTTATAAACTTCTCTATGTTCAAAATTCTTAGTAAGTGCTTCTTTATAAGCAACCTGAGGTGCACCCTGGTTAATTTCAACTTTAAACTCTCTCTTCAACCTGTCAATAATAATTTCAAGGTGAAGCTCTCCCATTCCTCTTAATATTGTCTGACCAGTTTCATAATCAGTAGAAACATGGAGCGTAGGATCTTCTTCAACAAGTTTGGCAATTGCCATACCCATTTTATCAGAATCTGCCTGAGTTTTAGGCTCAATTGCATATCCGATAACCGGCTCAGGGAACACCATTGATTCAAGAACAATTTTGTTCTTCTCATCACATAATGTATCTCCGGTCTTGATATCCTTAAAACCAACAACTGCACCAATATCTCCCGCTTCCAGTCTTTCTATTTGATTTTGTTTATTTGCGTGCATCTGAAATACACGGGATATACGCTCTTTATTATTTGAGCGGGTATTATATACATATGAACCTGATTCCAATACTCCTGAATAAGCTCTGATAAAGCACAATCGGCCCACAAATGGATCAGTCGCAATTTTAAACGCAAGAGCAGCAAATGGTTCTTTTACATCTGGCTTACGGGAAACTTCCGCTTCTGTATCTGGATCAGTACCTTTAATGCTTTCTTTATCCAATGGAGAAGGACATAATGCCATCACATAATCCAACATCGTCTGCACTCCTTTATTCTTGAATGAAGATCCACAAAGCATAGGTACTATCTTCATTGCTATAGTAGCCTTACGAAGTGCTGTCAGAATTTCATCCTCAGAAATAGAAGTAGGATCATCAAAATATTTCTCCATCAACTTATCGTCAAATTCCGCTACTGCCTCAAGCAATTTCTCTCTATATTCTTTCGCCTCATCCATCATATCAGCAGGAATTGGAACTTCTTTAAATGTCATTCCTTTATCTGCCTCATTCCATTCAATTCCACGGAAATTAACTAGATCTACCACACCTTTAAAGTTCTCTTCAGCACCTATTGGTAATTGCAATGCTACGGCATTACTGCCCAACATTTCTTTTACTTGTTTACATACTCCTAAAAAATCAGCTCCTGCACGGTCCATTTTATTTACAAAACCAATACGAGCTACATTGTAATTATTGGCCAGACGCCAGTTAGTTTCTGACTGAGGTTCCACACCATCAACGGCACTGAATAAAAATACAAGACCGTCTAATACACGTAGGGAACGATTTACTTCCACTGTAAAATCCACGTGACCTGGTGTATCAATAATATTTACATGGTAATTTTGCCCCCGATATTTCCAGTTGACTGTCGTCGCAGCAGAAGTAATAGTGATACCTCTTTCCTGCTCCTGAGCCATCCAGTCCATAGTAGCAGCTCCGTCATGAACCTCTCCTATTTTATGGCTTACCCCAGAATAGTATAGAATACGCTCAGTCGTTGTGGTTTTACCAGCATCGATATGGGCAGCTATACCTATATTTCTTGTATATTTTAAATCCCTTGCCATTGTAATATTTTAAATAAAATTAGAATCTGAAATGTGAGAATGCTTTGTTTGCTTCAGCCATTCTGTGAGTATCATCTTTCTTCTTCACGGCGGCTCCTTCACCCTTAGATGCTGCCACTATCTCTCCTGCAAGTTTTTCAGTCATGGTTTTTTCATTTCTGCCTCTTGCGTAGGTTATCAACCATTTCATTCCTAAAGAAGTTCTTCTGTCTGGTCTTACTTCAGTTGGAACCTGAAAAGTTGCTCCTCCCACTCTTCTGCTTCTTACTTCCACAAATGGGCTCACGTTATTCAATGCTTTCTTCCATGTTTCCAGACCATTTTCCTTAGTTCTTTTCTCAACTAGCTCACATGCTCCGTAAAATATTTCATATGCCAGGCTTTTCTTTCCATCGTACATTAGCACATTTACAAATTTTGTTACCAATGTGTCCTGGAATTTAGGATCAGGCAATAAGAATCTTTTTTTAGGTTTCGACTTTCTCATAATCTAAATTATTTTTTAGCCGCGGCTTTTGCTGCAGCACCTGCCTTAGGCTTTTTAGCTCCGTATTTTGATCTGGATTGCAATCTGCCATTTACACCTGCAGTATCCAGTGCACCTCTTACAATATGGTAACGTACTCCCGGCAAATCTTTTACCCTTCCTCCTCTTATCAGCACAATGGAGTGTTCCTGTAAATTGTGACCTTCACCTGGGATATAAGCGTTTACTTCTTTTCCGTTTGTTAATCTAACCCTTGCTACTTTTCTCATGGCAGAGTTAGGTTTTTTAGGAGTCGTAGTATACACCCTGGTACAAACCCCTCTTCTTTGAGGACATGAATCCAAAGCCGGTGACTTTGACTTTGAAGTCAGTTTTTTACGTCCTTTTCGTACTAATTGCTGTATAGTAGGCATTAATTACTGAATTTTGATATATAATTTTTAACCCTAAAATTTTTTAGGAGGCTGCAAAGGTACACAAATCTGGTATCTTTGCAAAATTAATTTTTTTGAAAATACTTGAAATTCTAGGCTTCTCCGACGGTTCCACCAAAATTAATCGGGAATTTAGGCATATCTTCACTTTGCTTGATATCCCCAAATACCTCTTCATATTTTCTGATATTATCTTTAAGCGCAGCCAAAAGTCTTTTAGCATGTTCAGGAGTAATAACTATCCTGGCCTTAACTTTAGCTTTTGGCACACCCGGCATTAGTCTTATAAAATCAATTACAAATTCACTGTTGGAATGTGCAATCATTGCCAGATTTGCATAAACACCTTCTGCTATATCTTCAGACAATTCAATGTTTATCTGGTTTTGCTGCTCAGGTTGCTTATTTTTTTTATCATCCATATTAGTAGGCAATGGGCAGTACGCAATTGCAAAAGCTTACTTTGCTAATTGCCCACTGCCCATCACTTTAAGGTTTATAATAAAAACGGACAATAGAACTATATCAATCCTGCTGCCGCTTATTTTGATTTACTCTTTTTCCTGTAATTCACCCTTTTTGGCATGGAAAGCCTCTTTTGAAGCAACCAATGCATCATACTCCTCCTGAGATCCAACAATAATATTATTGTAATCTCTCATACCGGTTCCGGCAGGAATTAAGTGTCCTACAATTACGTTTTCTTTCAAGCCTTGCAGATAATCTACTTTGCCTCTGATAGAAGCCTCGCTCAGTACTTTTGTAGTTTCCTGGAATGAAGCAGCAGAAATAAAGCTTTCCGTACCTAATGAAGCCTGAGTAATACCTTGCAGAGTAGGTCTTGATACCGCAGCTTCTGCATCTCTTACAACCACCAGCTTCATATCTTTTCTCTTCAGACTGGAATTTTCATCTCTCAACCTTCTGGCAGTCACGATCATACCTGGCTTAAGCGTTTGAGAATCACCGGCATCCATTACAACCTTCTTATCGAGAATGGCATCATTTTCTTCTCTGAAAGTAAATTTATCAACCACCTGTCCTTGAAGGAAGTTAGTATCTCCCGGCTCAATAATCTCAACTTTTTGCATCATTTGTCTCACAATTACTTCGATGTGTTTATCATTGATCTTCACACCTTGTAATCTGTAAACTTCCTGAATTTCATTTACAAGATATTCCTGAACGGCTGTAGGTCCTTTGATAGCAAGTATATCTGAAGGAGTTATAGCTCCATCTGATAATGGATATCCCGCTCTTACAAAGTCATTGTCCTGAACAAGAATATGCTTGGAAAGAGGTACGAGATATTTCTTTCTAACCCCATCTTTTGACTCTATGAATATTTCTCTGTTACCTCTCTTAATTCCGCCATACGTTACCACACCATCAATTTCACTTACTACAGCAGGATTAGAAGGATTTCTTGCTTCAAACAATTCTGTTACTCTTGGAAGACCTCCTGTGATATCCCTTGTTTTACCTATAGCTCTTGGAATCTTAGCTAAAATCTGACCTGATTTTACATTTGCTTTTTCTTCCACCGCTAAGTGGGCGCCTACAGGTATATTATAGGTTTTATCTCCCGATTTAGATTTAACTAAAATCGCAGGATTTTTAGATTTGTCTTTTGTATCAACAATAACTTTTTCTCTGTGACCTGTCTGCTCATCTGACTCTTCACGGAAAGTGATACCTTCCTCGATAGATTCAAATTCAATTGTTCCGTCAAATTCAGAAAGGATAACCGCATTGTATGGATCCCAGTAGCAAAGCTCCTGTCCTTTAGTAACCTTATCTCCTTCTTTTACTTTTAAGAATGAACCATAAGGCACGTGATTACTGATGAGAACTTTATTTGTTTTTGGTTCTACGATTTTAATCTCACCTGAACGACCCATTACCACTAATACTTTTTCACCATCGTTGTTAGTGCTATTGATAGTCTTAAGTTCATCATAGTAAACCACACCGTCAAACTTAGCTTTAATAGTTGCTTCAACGGCAATATTTGACGCTGTACCTCCCACGTGGAAAGTTCTAAGAGTTAACTGAGTTCCTGGCTCACCTATTGATTGTGCTGCAATAACACCTACTGCTTCACCAAGCTGAACCATATGCGCGCTTGAAAGATTTCTTCCATAACACTTAGCGCAAACTCCTCTTCTTGCTTCGCAAGTCAATACAGATCTTATTTCAACTGCCTCTAATGCTGATTCTTCAATCTTCTTCGCAATCTCTTCTGTAATTTCTTCTCCGGAAGAAACCAAAGCTTCATTGCTGATCGGATCAAACACATCATGAACACTTACTCTACCAAGTATTCTCTCTGATAGTGGTTCAACAACGTCTTCATTATCTTTCAATGCAGTTACCATTAAACCTCTTAGTGTACCGCAATCAGTTTCATTGATAACAACGTCCTGAGCAACGTCTACTAACCTTCTTGTCAGATAACCAGCGTCTGCTGTTTTAAGAGCGGTATCTGCAAGACCTTTTCTCGCACCGTGAGTTGAGATAAAGTATTCAAGAACATCCAATCCTTCTTTAAAGTTGGAAATGATTGGATTTTCAATAATCTCACCCACAGATCCCTGAAGATTTTTCTGAGGCTTAGCCATCAATCCCCTCATTCCACCTAACTGACGAATCTGCTCTCTAGAACCTCTGGCACCGGAGTGCATCATCATGTAGATTGAGTTGAACCCTTGCTCATCATTTTCAAGCTGATGCATCAAGCTTTCGGTGATCATGGTATTGATCCTTGTCCAGATATCGATTACCTGGTTGTATCTTTCGTTATCAGTGATCAATCCCATCAGGTAGTTGTTCCAAACACCTTCTACTTCATCTTTTGCCTGCTGTATCAATCTTTCTTTATTCTCAGGCACTTTAATATCTGAAAGTCCGATTGACAAACCACCTTTAAATGCAGATTGGAATCCTAGTTGTTTGATGTCATCAAGGAACTGTGCAGTTCTTGACATACCGGCAACTTTATACACCTGTGAAATAATCTGCTGTAGTTTTTTCTTAGTAAGAAGTTCATTTAAGAAACCTACTTCTTCAGGAACATTCAGATTGAACAATACCCTTCCGGCTACAGTTTCCATCATTTTATATTCCAGCTCTCCTTTTTCATTTCTCACTTTCACTCTCACTTTGATATGAGCATGCTGTGAAAGTCTTCCTTCATTAAGAGCGATAACTACTTCTTCAGGACCATAGAAGATTTTTCCTTCACCTTTAACAGGCTTGTTAGGAGTACTCTTTCTTCCTTTAGTTACATAATACAATCCCAACACCATGTCCTGAGAAGGTACAGTAATAGGCGCACCGTTAGCAGGGTTAAGGATGTTGTGAGAAGCCAGCATCAATACAGAAGCTTCCAGGATTGCCTCATGTCCCAGTGGAACGTGAACAGCCATCTGGTCACCGTCAAAGTCAGCGTTGAATGCAGTACATACTAATGGGTGAAGCTGAATAGCTTTTCCTTCAATGAGTTTTGGCTGGAATGCCTGGATACCTAATCTGTGCAATGTTGGAGCACGGTTAAGCAATACAGGGTGTCCTTTCAATACGTTTTCTAGAATATCCCAAACTACAGGATCTTTTCTATCAACTATTTTCTTAGCAGACTTTACAGTCTTAACTATTCCTCTTTCAATTAATTTTCTAATGATAAATGGTTTGAAAAGCTCTGCTGCCATGTCTTTTGGAAGACCGCACTCATGAAGTTTCAATTCAGGACCGACCACAATTACAGAACGCCCTGAATAGTCAACCCTTTTACCCAATAAGTTTTGACGGAAACGTCCTTGTTTTCCTTTCAGCATATCTGAAAGCGATTTCAATGCTCTGTTTCCTTCAGCTCTTACTGCGTTAACTTTTCTTGAGTTATCAAATAATGAATCAACTGCTTCCTGAAGCATACGCTTCTCGTTTCTTAAAATCACTTCAGGCGCTTTGATTTCTATAAGTCTCTTCAAACGGTTATTTCTAATGATAACCCTTCTGTAAAGATCATTTAAATCTGAAGTTGCAAATCTTCCACCATCCAAAGGTACAAGAGGTCTTAATTCAGGAGGAATAACCGGCACCATTCTGATGATCATCCACTCTGGTTTATTTTCTACTCTTGTTCTTGCTTCTCTGAAAGCTTCAACAACTTTTAATCTTTTTAAAGCTTCTGCTTTTCTCTGCTGAGATGTATCGTTGGCAGCAGCATGTCTTAAACTGTATGATAATTCATCAAGAGCAAGTCTTGATAAAAGCATTTCTAATGCTTCAGCTCCCATTTTGGCAATAAACTTATTGGGGTCTGTATCATCCAGCATTTGATTTTCTCTTGGAAGCTTATCTAAAATATCCAGATACTCATCTTCTGTCAGAAAGTCGAGATAGTTAATACCATCTTCTGCTTTTATACCTGACTGAATTACTACATATCTTTCATAATAGATGATCTGATCCAGCTTTTTAGTTGGAAGACCAAGTAAGTATCCAATTTTATTAGGTAATGATCTGAAATACCAGATATGAGCTACCGGAACAACAAGTTCGATATGGCCCATTCTTTCCCTTCTTACTTTTTTCTCAGTAACCTCTACTCCGCATCTGTCACAGATAATTCCTTTATATCTAATTCTTTTATATTTTCCGCAATGACACTCCCAATCTTTCACAGGGCCAAAAATTCTTTCGCAAAACAAACCTCCCATTTCCGGTTTGTAAGTTCTGTAATTAATTGTTTCAGGCTGTGTAACTTCTCCATGTGAGCTTTCAAGAATTGACTCAGGAGACGCAAGACTGATAGTGACTTTGGTAAAGTCCTGATTAATCTTTTTATTTTTTCTAAAAGCCATTTTTTATTTTTTTAAGGTATTACCCAAAGGAAAATTAATCTTAAAATATTATAGGCATCAGCGATCTAAGATCGCTGATGCCAGATTATTTAGTCTAGTGTTATTTCAAGAGCCAAGCCTCTTAACTCATGAACCAATACGTTGAATGATTCAGGGATATTTGGCTTAGGCATATTCTCACCTTTAACAATTGCTTCGTAAGCTTTCGCTCTACCGATTACATCATCTGATTTAACAGTTAGAATTTCCTGAAGAACGTTTGCTGCACCGAATGCTTCAAGCGCCCAAACCTCCATTTCACCGAATCTCTGACCACCGAACTGAGCTTTACCTCCGAGCGGCTGCTGAGTGATAAGTGAATAAGGCCCGATTGAACGTGCGTGCATCTTATCATCTACCAGGTGACCCAGTTTCAGCATATAGATAACACCTACTGTAACAGGCTGGTCAAATCTATGTCCTGTCAAACCATCGTGAAGGTAAGTTCTTCCAAATGAAGGCAGGCCTGCTTCCTGCAGTTCTTTAGCAACCTGCTCTTCTGTAGCACCATCAAATATTGGTGTTGCATACTTTCTTCCGAGTTTCAATCCTGCCCATCCAAGAACAGTTTCGTAAATCTGTCCAAGGTTCATCCTTGAAGGTACTCCAAGTGGATTGAGCACAATATCAACAGGTGTTCCATCTTCCAGGAACGGCATATCTTCTTCCCGAACGATTCTTGCAACTACTCCTTTATTACCGTGACGACCTGCCATTTTATCTCCTACTTTCAGTTTACGTTTTTTAGCAACATAAACTTTGGCAAGCTGTACTATACCTGCAGGCAATTCATCCCCTACTTCAAGCGTAAATCTTTCTCTCTTGAATCTTCCGGAAATTTCATTTCTCTTCTTGTTATAATTTTTAACAAGTTCAGAAAGAAGAGCATTAGTTTTTGGCGTACCGGTCCAGTTGTCAAGTACAAGATCAGATAACAGGTTAGCTTCTTCAGGAACATTATAGTTGCTTTCATCCCTGTAAATATTCTTCTCAGGGAATAAGTTTTCTGTAATATTCTTTTTAGAGAATTTTACGCCTTTGCTGATGATCTCATCACCAAATTTATGTTTTACACCATTGCTTACTTTACCGTCAAGTAACTCTGTAAGCTTATCGATCATCACAGATCTCATAGATAGAAGATCTTTGCTGTACTTAGCTTTTAAGGCATCTACCTGTTTTTTAGACTTAGATCTGATGTCTTTGTCTTTTTTAGGTCTGCTGAAAAGCTTCGTATCGATAACCACTCCTCTTAAAGAGGGGGGTGCCTTAAGCGATGCATCTTTCACATCACCGGCTTTATCTCCGAAGATGGCTCTCAGAAGTTTTTCTTCCGGAGTTGGATCTGTCTCTCCTTTAGGAGTGATTTTACCAATTAATATATCTCCTTCTTTTACCTCTGAACCAAGACGTATGATTCCATTCTCGTCAAGGTTTTTAACTGCTTCTTCACTTACGTTCGGAATTTCAGAAGTCAATTCTTCTTCTCCACGTTTTGTATCTCTTACTTCCAATTCAAATTCCTCTATGTGAATTGAGGTGAAGATATCATCACGAACAACTTTTTCTGAGATTACAATAGCATCCTCAAAGTTGTATCCTTGCCATGGCATGAATGCTACTTGAAGGTTTCTTCCAAGCGCAAGCTCGCCGCCTTCTGTCGCATATCCTTCGCAAAGAGGTTGTCCATTCTTAACTTTGTCGCCTTTGTAAACAAGCGGTTTAATATTGATACATGTATCCTGGTTGGTTCTTCTGAACTTAACTAACTCATAAGTTTTAGAATCAGTTTCGAAGCTCACCAGTCTATCATCTTCAGTACGCTCGTATTTAATTATGATTTTATTTGCATCAACATACTCAACCACTCCCTCTCCTTCTGCCAATATTAATGCTCTTGAATCAACGGCTACTCTGCCTTCCAGACCTGTTCCCACAACCGGAGCTTCGGGTTTAAGAAGCGGCACTGCCTGACGTTGCATGTTTGATCCCATCAAAGCACGGTTTGCATCATCATGCTCAAGGAAAGGAATAAGTGAAGCAGCTACCGATACAATTTGATTAGGAGCAACATCCATATATGTAACCTTTTCAGGTTCTACTACAGGGAAATCTCCTTCGTATCTTGCTTTTACTCTTTCGCTTCTGAAATTACCTTTCTCATCAATTTCAGCATTTGCCTGAGCTATGTTATGTCTGTCTTCTTCTTCTGCAGTCAAGTAAATAACACTTTCGTTCATATTTACTTTTCCTGTATCTACTTTTCTATAAGGAGTTTCGATAAAGCCCATTTTATTCACTTTTGCATGAACGCAAAGAGATGATATTAATCCGATGTTTGGACCTTCAGGAGTTTCGATAGTACATAGACGACCATAGTGTGTATAGTGCACGTCCCTTACTTCAAAACCGGCTCTTTCTCTTGAAAGACCACCAGGACCAAGGGCAGACATTCTTCGCTTGTGAGTGATCTCAGCAAGTGGATTTGTCTGGTCCATGAATTGAGACAACTGGTTTGTACCAAAGAAAGAGTTGATTACTGATGATAATGTTCTTGCATTGATCAGATCAACAGGTTTGAAATCTTCGTTATCTCTAACGTTCATTCTTTCTTTGATAGTTCTTGCCATTCTTGCAAGACCTACTCCGAACTGGCTATACAACTGCTCGCCTACAGTTCTTACTCTTCTGTTACTTAAGTGATCGATATCATCCACTAAAGCTTTAGAGTTGATAAGGCCAATTAAGTATTTAACAATACAGATAATATCCTGAGTTGTAAGAACTCTTATGTCGATAGGAATTTCAAGAACCAACTTTTTATTAATTCTATATCTACCTACTTCACCCAGATCATATCTCTTATCAGAGAAGAACAGGTTATGGATAATATCTCTTGCGGTTTGTCCATCAGGCGCCTCTGTATTTCTAAGTTGTCTGTAGATCTGCTCAACCGCTTCTTTTTCAGAGTTGGAATTATCTTTCTGAAGTGTATTATAGATGATTGTATAGTCAGCAATATTAATATCTTCTCTATGAAGAATAATTGACTTCACACCGGAATTCAGAATTGTATCAATATCTTCTTCAGATACGACTGAATCTCTTTCCAATAAAACTTCATTTCTATCAATAGAAACTACCTCTCCTGTATCTTCATCCACGAAATCTTCAGTCCATGTACGAAGTACTCTGGCCGCCAATTTTCTGCCTATTACTTTTTTCAAAGATGCCTTTGTAGCAGCAATTTCCTCTGACAAACCGAAAAGATCCAGAATATCTTTATCAGATCCATATCCAATTGCCCGCAAAAGAGTAGTTACAGGGAATTTCTTTTTTCTATCGATGTATGCGTACATTACGTTGTTGACGTCTGTCGCAAACTCGATCCAGGATCCTTTGAAAGGAATAATTCTGGCTGAATATAATTTTGTACCGTTGGTATGCTTGCTCTGTGCAAAAAACACACCGGGAGAACGGTGCAACTGAGAAACTATAACTCTTTCAGCCCCATTAATAATAAAAGAGCCTTTTTCAGTCATGTAAGGAATATTCCCAAGGAAAACCTCCTGTTCAATTGTTTCGAAATCTTCGTTATCAGGATCGTTGCATGATAAACGAAGTTTCGCTTTAAGTGGAACAGAATAAGTAAGTCCTCTATCGATACATTCATCAACTGAATACTTTGGAGGATCGATCATATAATCGATGAACTCAAGAACAAAGTTTTCTCTTGAATCTGTGATGGGGAAATTTTCTGAAAAAACTTTAAACAATCCCTCTTGCTTTCTATTTTCAGGAGGAGTGTCTATTTGAAAGAAATCTTTGAATGATTGCAACTGCACGTCCAAAAAATCCGGATAGTCAATCGTGCGTCTTATTGATGCAAAGCTTTTTCTTTCAGCGGTTTTTCTATTGTTAGCCAAGGTGTCTCCTTTTTTGGTTTAAAAACAATTAATAATAGATTTTATTGGCTTATTAGCCGGAAAGTAAAATTATAGCTACAAACAGGAAAAGACCTGACTCATTTGGCCAGGCCTGTTTGTTTTTTTAGGCTGTCTATATTTTTAATAAAGAGAAGTTATTTCAATTCAACTTCTGCTCCAGCCTCTTCTAATTGCTTCTTAAGTGATTCTGCTTCTTCTTTAGAAACGTTTTCTTTCACCGCTTTTGGAGCACCGTCAACTAGATCTTTAGCTTCTTTCAAACCTAATCCTGTGAGATCTTTTACTAATTTAACGATAGCAAGCTTAGCTCCACCTGGGCTTTTTAGAACCACTGTGAAAGCTGTTTTCTCAGCTGCTGCTTCACTAGCTCCAGCTGTGCCAGCTCCACCAGCTACCATTACAGGTGCTGCTGCTGCAGGCTCGATACCATACTCATCTTTTAAAATTTTAGCTAGCTCGTTAACTTCTTTTACAGTTAAACCAACTAATTGCTCAGCGAACGCTTTTAAATCTGCCATTGTAGTATTTATTTAAAAATTCTAAGATATATTATACAAATCAATAATTACTTATTCGGGTCTTTCTGACAAGGTTTTCACTATACCAGAAAGTTTATTTCTGCTGCTTTGTAATGCTGAAACAACATTTTTAGCAGGAGATTGAAGCAAGCCGATGATTTCACCGATAAGTTCATTTTTAGATTTAAGCTTGCTCAATAAATCTAAGCTATCTTCACCGATAAAGAGCGATGTATCCACCGATGCAGCCTTAAATACAGGCTTCTCTGCATCTTTTCTAAAGTCTTTTATAACTTTAGCCGGTGCTTTTCCAGACTCAGAGAACATAATCCCTGAAAACCCTTTTAAAACTTTTTTCTCATCAAAAGGGGTATAATCTGTTTTTAAAGTAGCAAGTGCTTTTTTGATTAAAGAGTTCTTAACCACTTTATATTCTATACCATTCTTATAGCAAAGTTTGCGAAATGCATTTGTTTGCTCAACTGTCAAACCTGAAGCGTCTGTGATATAGAAATTATTTACAGAAGCGAGTTTCTGAGCTAGCTCTTCAATGATTTTACCTTTTTCTTCTCTAGTCATATTACAATCCGATTGAATTTTTATCAATTGCTATACCTGGACTCATAGTGCTGGACATATAGATACTTCTAATATATGTTCCTTTTGCACTTGCAGGCTTCAATTTTGCAATAGTCTGAATTACTTCGTTAGCATTGTCAAAAATCTTCTCAGGAGAGAATGATGCTTTTCCTATGCTTGTGCAAATAATTCCTTGTTTATCTACCTTGAAATCAATTTTACCTTGCTTGATTTCCTTCACAGCTTTTCCAACTTCCAATGTAACTGTACCTGCTTTAGGGTTTGGCATAAGGTTTCTTGGACCAAGCACTCTACCCAGTTTACCAACCTTCGCCATCACTGTAGGTGTACAGATAATTACATCTATATCTAACCAACCTTGTTCAATTTTAGCGATATAATCATCTAGTCCAACATGCTCCGCTCCAGCATCTTTAGCTTCCTGAACTTTATCAGGAGTGCAAAGAACAAGAACACGAACAGCCTTTCCTGTACCATGTGGAAGCGCCACAACGCCTCTCACCATCTGATCGGATTTCTTAGGATCTATTCCTAATCTTATATTTAGATCAACAGATGCATCGAACTTTGTGTAAGTAATATCTTTCACAAGCTTTGCAGCATCAGATAAAGAGTATTCTTTCTCTGAGTTGAATTTTGCAGAAACTGCTTTCTGATTTTTAGTTAACTTAGCCATCGCTTCAAATTATTTATCCCACGGAGCTTTGCCCGTAACTGTTAATCCCATACTTCTTGCTGTACCAGCTACCATTTTCATTGCTGACTCAATTTTAGAGCAGTTCAGATCGGGCATTTTGGTTTCAGCTATTGTTTTTACCTGATCCCATGTAACGGAACCAACTTTATTTCTATTAGGTTCTGCTGAACCTTTTTTAGCTTTTGATGCCTCTAACAATAATATTGGAGCCGGAGGGGTCTTGATCACAAAGTCAAAAGATTTGTCTTTGTAAATAGTAATTAATACCGGTAATAATACCCCTGGTTTTTCCTGTGTTCTGGCATTGAATTGCTTACAGAACTCCATGATATTTAATCCCTTACTACCAAGGGCAGGACCAACAGGAGGAGATGGGTTTGCTGCTCCGCCTTTGATTTGTAATTTCAAAAATCCCGCTACTTCTTTAGCCATTGTCGTATATTATTGATTTTTTTCTACTTGCATATAATTTAACTCAACAGGGGTATTTCTTCCGAAAATCTTCACCATTACATTGAGTTTCTTTTTCTCTTCAAACACCTCTTCTACTGTTCCGGTAAAGCCATTAAATGGGCCATCCATTACTTTCACGCTTTCTCCTACTATAAAAGGTGTTTCCAGTTTTTCCTCTTTTTCTGCAGCTTCATCAAATTTTCCTAGTATCCTGTTTATTTCTGTCTGACGTAAAGGAACAGGCTTTTTCGATGTTCCGCTGTCAGTTGATCCCAGAAATCCCAATACACCGGGAATGCTTGTTATAATATGAGCCGCTTCTCCATGAGAAAGATCTGCCGAAACGAGAACATATCCCGGGAAGAAATTTCTTTCTCTCACTCTTTTCTTACCACCTCTCATTTCATATACCTTTTCTGAAGGTATAAGAACCTGCGGAATGAATTCCTGCAATTTTTGTCTTGCAATTTCATTCTCGAGGTAAGTTTTTACTTTTTTTTCCTGACCACTTACCGCCCGGATGACGTACCAATTTAATCCCATCAATGTGTTTATAGTGGTTATAGGTTTTTACAAATACTTATATATAGAGGTAATACCGTTTCTAAATAAATAATCCATCCCAAAAATTAATCCTGCAAAAATTGCAGAAGCTATAACCACCAGAAATGCACTACCCTGTAACTCTGTATATTTAGGCCAGGTTACTTTGTATCGCATTTCATCGACAGATTCTTTAATAAAATTGACTACTGTTTTCATTTCTTTTACTTGGTATTCTCTGGTGCACGAGTGGTAGGACTCGAACCTACAGCCAACGGTTTTGGAGACCGCTACTCTACCAATTGAGCTACACTCGTTTGCGCACTTACCCCAAAAAAGGGAGTGCAAAGTTAGATAATATCCTATAAATAAACAAGTGCGCTCTCGAAAATATTCAAAAACGCACTTATTTTATAGAAATTGACCTTATTTCAGGATTTCTGTAACCTGACCAGCACCTACTGTCCTACCACCTTCTCTGATCGCAAATCTTAACCCTTTCTCCATTGCAACAGAGTTAATAAGTTTCACAGTGATAGTGATGTTGTCACCAGGCATAACCATTTCTACTCCATCAGGAAGAACGATTTCACCTGTAACGTCAGTTGTTCTCATATAGAACTGAGGTCTGTATTTGTTAAAGAATGGAGTATGTCTTCCTCCTTCTTCTTTTGACAATACGTAAACTTCAGCTTTGAATTCAGTGTGTGGAGTAACAGAACCTGGCTTACAGATTACCATCCCTCTTCTGATTTGCTCTTTCTCAATACCTCTTAGAAGCAGCCCTACGTTATCACCAGCTTCACCTCTGTCAAGAATTTTTCTGAACATCTCAACCCCAGTAACTGTAGATTTTAAGTTTTCAGCACCCATTCCAAGAATATCTACTGAATCACCTGAGTTAATAACTCCTCTTTCAATTCTACCTGTCGCAACTGTTCCTCTACCTGTAATAGAGAAAACGTCTTCAACCGGCATCAGGAATGGCTTATCAACAGCACGTGGAGGAATTGGAATATGCTTATCTACAGCATCCATTAACTCTTCTACGCTTTTTACCCATTTTGCATCTCCGTTAAGAGCGCCAAGAGCAGATCCTTTTATTACAGGAATCTTATCACCCGGGAATTCATAGAAGCTAAGAAGTTCTCTTACTTCCAGCTCAACTAATTCTAATAATTCAGGATCATCTACAAGATCCACTTTGTTCATGAATACCACCAGCGCTGGCACACCTACCTGACGAGCAAGAAGAATGTGTTCACGAGTTTGTGGCATTGGACCATCTGTAGCGGCCACTACAAGGATAGCGCCATCCATCTGAGCAGCACCAGTAACCATGTTCTTTACATAGTCAGCGTGACCTGGACAGTCAACGTGCGCATAATGTCTTGATGCTGTGGAATACTCAACGTGAGAAGTATTGATTGTAATACCTCTTTCTTTTTCTTCCGGAGCGTTGTCAATCTGGGAGAAATCTTTTTTTTCCGCTAAACCTTTCTCAGATAATACTTTAGTGATAGCGGCTGTCAAAGTAGTTTTCCCGTGGTCAACGTGACCTATCGTACCTATGTTAACGTGCGGTTTGGAACGGTCAAAAGTTTCTTTAGCCATATTTGAAAATCCTCTGTTTGTTTTGTTTTTATTATACTAATTAAAAATTATTTGTTTTCTCTAAAAAATGAAGTGAGCCAATGATGGGAATTGAACCCACGACCCCTTCCTTACCAAGGAAGTACTCTACCCCTGAGCTACATCGGCTTGGTTAGAGTTTAGAAGTTAGATATCAGACATCAGATTATTGTAAAATTTCTAACGCCTAACCTT
Organism: Cytophagaceae bacterium; assembly: GCA_019746425.1. Classification (GTDB taxonomy): domain Bacteria; phylum Bacteroidota; class Bacteroidia; order Cytophagales; family Cytophagaceae; genus JAIERY01. The sequence goes on along the minus strand of JAIERY010000250.1, from coordinate 14,354 downwards.
TAACATCAATCTCTTTACAAATTAGAGCGGGAGACGAGGCTCGAACCCGCGACCTGCAGCTTGGAAGGCTGCCGCTCTACCAACTGAGCTACTCCCGCTTGTTATTTATGATTTCGTGATTTAATGATCAATCATTTAAAAATCACTCATTCACTAAATCACTCTTTTATTTTAATGTTGTGTGGGGAAAGCAGGATTCGAACCTACGAAGGCAAAAGCCAGCAGATTTACAGTCTGCCCCAGTTGGCCACTTTGGTATTTCCCCATCTACATTGGTTCTTCCCCAACGGACATTAAAATCTTAAATTACTTCAATGAACTACTCCTCAAAAAGTCTTAACAACAGGCGTAATTTCTCACCCTCATTTTTAAGGAACTGCAAAAATAAAGGCTTTTTTCTTTTATTCAAACTTTTGATTTAAAAAATAATGACCTCCGATAAATGGCTTAAATTCAATAAATGAAGGTTTTATATATTGAAAAGCTATTCTTTACCTTTTTCTTCGAGAGACTTCAAACAGATCTCGGCAGCAAACCTTATCTGCTCATAGCGGTGGTTTTCTGAAATAGTCTTCAAAATCAATTTAGTTTCTTCCTGTTTTTCCTTATCAAGCGATAGTGAATAAGCGACAAAATAATCAAGCATATTATATATGACACGCGGACTTCCCTTAGTAATCTGGCGTTTAAACCAATCGAATTTATTTTTTGCTTCCGAATTGATATAATAATCCGCTAAAGGCAATACTATATAGATACTATTCAACTGTTCGAGTTCCTCAAAGTTCATTTTCAAGCTCTGATCGCCGCTTTTGAGATATCCTGATAAACCAGCGCCCGCAACAGAATAAGGTTTTTCAAAAATCGCCTTCTTATATATATGGACATAATCTTTATTAGAATACGAAGACAACTGATTGATAGCCTTAGCTCGCACAAGAGACTTTGTATCGTTCAACGCCATCCACTCCATCTTTTTAAGCACAGGAGCGAAATCTGAAATACTATAAAGTGAAATCTGATCCAAGGCTAAACTTCTGATTGCCCAAAAAGGATCATCCATAGCCTTTAAAAGTGTTTGTCTAATCATAGCATTATCAAAAGGATTTCCCAATGCATAATCAGATCCTCTATCTGAGAACAAGGCCTTTAAAGCCTGTTTCCTTGCAAAATATTTATCATAATAATTGTATTGCAATACCCATTCTTCCAGTGGCTTTTCATGCTCTGTTTTTCCCAGGAGCTGCATATCACTGTCAAACATTACCAGTTCGGGCTGAGCCATTAAGGATATTTCAAATGTCTGTTCTGCTTTCTCAATTATTATAGGGTGAGTAGTTTTTATACCGTTTATCCAGGTATCTATTTTTAGCGGAAGTTTATAAACAGGAGTTGTTGTTGTATCCTGTATTTGCTTTACTGTCAGCAAAAGCATTCCACCGCTATAAACATGACTGATTTTAAGTTGTGGGTGTCCAGGAGAAAAAAACCATTGATTGAAAAACCAATTCAAATCTTCACCTGTGGTTTTTTCAAATGCCAGTCTCAAATCATGGACTTCTACCGGCTGATATGCATGAGTATTTAAATACAATTTCAAAGATTCAAAGAATGCTTCATCGCCTACATATTTTCTGAGCATATGCAAAATTCTTCCACCCTTATTATAAGAGTGGCGATCAAACATGTCTTCTTTATCCAAATAGTGATAACGGATTAAGGGTTCCTGCTTTCTTTTTGCCTCCTCAAAATATTCGTTGGTCTCATTTTCGCCGTGATAATCTGCCGCATCAACACCATGCTTGTATTCTGCCCACAGATACTCTGAGTAATTGGCAAAAGATTCATTCAAAGGAAGGTTTGACCAGGATTCGCATGTAACAAGATCACCAAACCAGTGATGAAACAACTCATGGGCAATAATACTCTCCCAATTCTCATCTTCCAATGCACGATCATCTGACTGAACTGCCTCCATGAAAACAGTAGCTGTAGTATTCTCCATGGCTCCTGAAACATAATCCCGTACAACCACTTGCGAATATTTATCCCATGGAAATGCATATCCGAATTTATTGGAAAAAAACTCCATCATTTCCGGAGTGTAACCAAAAATATTTTTTGCATAAGGAGCATATTTTGGCTCGACATAATAATTCACCTCGAGGTTTCTCCACTTATCTTTTATGATAGAAAATTTTCCAATTGCCATCATAAATAGATAAGGTGCGTGAGGTTTATTCTGCGCCCAGTGAAATGTATGCAGGCCCTGATTTTTTTTCACAGAAATTAATTTACCATTAGACAAGGCTGTGAAACTGGTGTCGACTGTGATAAAAATTTCTTCGGTAGTTTTTTCATTAGGCTGATCTATTGTTGGAAACCAACAAGAGCTCGCCTCTGTCTCTCCCTGGGTCCAGATTTGACGTGGCTTATCAGGATCTTTTCCATCGGGATTTATAAAATACAAACCCTTGTCGGAAGTTATTGCATCACTTCCTCCTTTAGGCAATTCATTTGGTTTAGCCGTATATTTTATTTGTACCACGAAAGTATCTTTTCGTGTGTAGAGTTTATCCAGCTTAATAGCCAAAACCTTTTTATCGTATTCATAAATCAGATCTTTACCGGAACTGCTGTTCATTAATTTTACATAATGTATATCCATTCCTTTAGCATCAAGGAGCAATGTATTCTGAGAATAGAAATATGGTTTTAATTTCAGCGTGGCAATACCATTCAGGTATTGATTTCCCCAATCAAAGGAAACTTCAAGTTTTGTATGCAATAAATCATTTTTTAAAATCTCACTTGCCTGATAAGGTCCTTTGTCCAGCTTGGTTTTCTCAGGCTGAATGGTGGTAGTAATTGTATGGGTAGAAGCAGCTGGTTTCTTTGAGGTTTTACACGAAATCAATAGCAAAACAAAACAAACAGGAAAAAATACTCTTATTATGGCGATCATTAATGATTGATTTGTTATTAAAGAATTAATATTTAATTTGAAATTCCTCATGAAAATATAAAGATGCTGCAAATTAAAGTCAACAAAGATAAAGTTATTGAATTTAAAGATGAAAATGGTCAGATTATTATCAATAATCAAAGCCTTGACTTAGATATTAAGACTTTAGGCACAAATAAGTTTCATGTATTGAAAGATCATATTTCTTATAATGTTGAAATAATTGAATATGACCCTATCAGGAAAAAAATAAAATTAAAAGTAAATAATGAGATTTTAGATCTTGAAATAAAGAATCAACTTGATCTGATGCTTGAAAAAATGGGCATTAACCAGACTGAGGGATTGAAAATTGAAAATATCAAAGCACCTATGCCTGGATTAATCATTGACATAAAGGTGTCTGATGGAGATGCAATTAATATAGGTGACCCATTATTGATCTTAGAAGCCATGAAAATGGAAAATGTCATAAAATCTCCCTGTAAAGGTATTATCAGAAAAATAAAAGCAAAGAAGGGAGACAGTGTTGAAAAAAATCAAATATTGATAGAATTATAAAATATTGAGAATTAATTAAGATTCTAGGGTGACCTATATTATATTTGCCTGATTTATACATGATCCTAACCAAGCCTTTAAACTCTAATTAAATGAAATATAAAAGGATATTACTAAAGCTAAGTGGCGAGGCCCTGATGGGCAACAAAAATTATGGAATTGATCAGGAAAGGCTCACTCAATATTCCAAAGAAATTAAGGCAGTTGCTGAAAAAGGAGTGCAATTAGCCATCGTGATCGGTGGAGGAAATATCTACAGAGGCATGGAAGCTGCTGCCACCGGAATTGACAGAGTACAAGGAGATTATATGGGAATGCTTGCGACAGTAATCAATGGTATGGCCCTGCAAAGTTCATTAGAAAGTTTCGGGGTGTACACCCGTTTGTTATCTGGAATAAAAATTGAACAGGTTTGCGAGCCTTTTATCCGAAGGAGAGCTGTGAGACATTTGGAAAAAGGTCGTATTGTTATTTTTGGTGCCGGAACGGGCAATCCTTATTTCACCACAGATTCTGCTGCAAGTTTGAGAGCTATTGAAATAGAAGCGGATGTCGTATTAAAAGGGACCAGAGTAGATGGTATTTATAACAGTGACCCTGAAAAAGATCCTACAGCTACACGATTCTCCAATATTTCCTTCAAAGAAGTATATCAAAAGGGTTTGCAGATTATGGATATGACGGCATTTACTCTTTGTAAAGAAAATGGATTACCTATCGTTGTATTTGATATGAATAAGCCGGGTAATCTTCTCAAAATTGTACAGGGAGAAGATGTGGGAACCTTGGTAACTATGTAAAATTGGAAAGCTTAAAGGTTTAAAAGTTAGAAAGTTAATTTTATAATACTCTCAATTTTTAAATAACTTTACAACCTTATAACTTTTTAACCTTTCAATTAAAAAATATGGAAGAAATAAACTTATATCTGGATGATGCTAAAGACTCGATGCAAAAAGCATTGAAGCATACAGAAGATGAAATTTCAAAAATCAGAGCTGGAAAAGCTATGCCATCTATGCTGGATGGTGTAATGGTTGAATATTATGGAACCATGACTCCATTAAGTCAGGTAGCATCTGTTACTACCCCAGATGCCAGAACTATCATGATTAAGCCCTGGGAGAAAAAAATAATCACTGGAATTGAAAAAGCAATACGTGATAGCAATTTAGGTTTTAACCCAAGCAATGATTCAGAAGTAATAAGAGTCAACATCCCTCCTTTAACTGAAGAGAGAAGAAAAATATTAGTAAAGCAGGTGAAAGTGGAAGGAGAAAACGGAAAGGTGAGAATCAGGAATATCAGAAAAGAAACCAATGAAGAATTGAGAAAACTGTTAAAAGATGGCGCCTCTGAGGACGAAGTGAAAAAAGCTGAGGAAAAAGTTCAGGGGCTTACCAATGACTTCATAGCCAAAATTGATTCTTTACTGACTAAGAAAGAAGCTGAGATCATGACAGTGTGATTGGATTGATTATAAATGATAAATAAAAAAGCCCTATAATAGGGCTTTTTTATTTAAAACTCAGGGTTTAATTTTTAAAATAACAATCAAACACTTTCGCACCTACACAACATTCTGATTTATTATCGGTCCAAAGAATAGGTTTCTTTCCTGGTTTATAAAGCACCACTCCATCATTTTCTTTAAAATAATTATATCAATAATATAAGAAGTATTACCATTCTTAAATGTCAGAATACTATCTGTAAAGTCTCCCTCAATTATTTTAATATTCATCGAATCAAGCTTTGGTCTATACCAGGTTTCATACACACCATACTGATCAATAGCTCTGTAAATGAGCTGTCTGTTGCTTTTTAACTTTGCAGGAAGAGAATCATATTTATCATCAATATGATACTTACTAATAGCTTTGCGTAATTGAAAAAATTCAATTGCAATTGCTTTTGTTATGATCATCTTGGAAAATCTATCTGTTTTTACAGGTTGCACCACACATGAATCAGTCTTGCACGGGTCACATACAGAGCCATTTTGACAACTTAGAAGCGTTGCTGTGAAAAATAGGATGAAAAATATTTTTACCATTGCAACATGTACCACAAATACCTCTTAAATAATTAATTAACTTTCTTCCAGGCCTCATATCTCATCTGCTGATCGCGGAGAAATGCTTTTACCTGTTCTACCTTCCTTTGTTCTCTTTTCGAGGCAATGCTTAATGCAAGAATTTTATTTAAAGATAATTCAGCTTTTGCAAAATCATTTGCATAGATAGCAATCAATGCAATATTGAACAAAGTTGCAATGGTTACATCTCCGTTTATTCTTGCTTTTTTATTCTGGGGCTGAGATTCCTCCAAGGCCTTTTCCCAAATAGCAATTCCCGCATTAAGGTTAGAAATTGCCTGTGTTTTATTCAAGTCAGCGCTTAACTGGTTAAGGCCTGTCACCGCGGATGCGAAAGCCAGTTCATAATCTGAGTAGGACATTTTTTTGCTGCTTACCAGGTTAATTTCTTCCACCGCCTTTATACGGGTATATCCGAATCTGGAATTGAGCACATTGTTTACATAGTTTAAATTTTCAGCAAGCAATTTATCTTCCAGGCTACTAAAAACCTTATCTCTGTTAAACGCAGCTCTTAATTCAGATTCTGTTTTGTATTTATCACTCTTTGCGCTTATAAATTTATTAAGATCATCAAAGTATTCATTACACAGTACTCCACTCCCTGGAGCTTCTACTTTCAAGCCTACCGGATATTTATAAGTGTATTCAAACCAATATTCTCTTTCAACAATTTGTTGCCCGTCTTTGGTTTTTGTTTTTTCAGTAAGCTTAAGCTCCGGCTCTGTATATTGTAATCCTTTAAGGAGAACTGTTACCATTGCTGCATTATCACGACCTTTTTCATATCCATCCAATTTAATATAAGTAACAGCTGCTGATTCTGTATTGATAGTCTTGGGATAATATGTATTGTCTACCGGAACATATTTTTCCGGTTTCACAGGAAGCACCAATTCAGGTTTTGCAATATTTGCATTTTTCGGATCAGTGATCTTTTTGTTATAATCTATCATATCCTGAGCGTACTTTGCACCATTGTCTTTGATGCTTTTGTCATAAGCAGCCATATCGTCCACATATTTCTTTTCATAATCCTGAACGATTTTTGCAAATGCTTCTCTTCTGATTTTATTTTCAATTTCATATTCCATAACTACTACGGCCTGATAATTTTTTATAGACTTTTTAATTGGCTGCAAAGGCAATCTCAGGTATTCGAAATTTACCTTACGATCGAATACATTCTGGGAGAAGACTGATAGAACAGATAATACAAATACTAAAAGAAGTAAAGCTTTTTTCATAATCAAAAAATTCATTTTACTATATACGAAGAAGCAAATTCTTAGCCAGAAAATTACAAATAAAAATTTTTTTGCTTTATAAATACTTCCACTTCAGGAGTTACTAAAAATTGTATGGATTTGCCATTTTTCACTGCATTTCTTATAAAGGTAGCAGAAATATCAAGTAATGGTAAATCGACCATTTTAACTTTAGGATGCTTCTTTAATTCCGATTCTTCTGTGTCTGGTCTCGGATAAACATACAAGGAAAAAAACTCCAGTATTCTTTCGTAGTTTTTCCATTTGGGAAACTGAAATAAATTATCTTCTCCTATAATTAAAGCAAATTCATCTTTAGGATATTTTTCCTGAAGGTATGTAAGCGTATCTATAGTATAATTAGGCTTAGGAAGTCCGAATTCAACTTCCGACACTTTCATTTTATAATTATATCCAACAGACAGCCTGACCATTTCAAGCCTGTCAAATTCATGTAAAAGGCTTGAGGATTTTTTAAAAGGATTCTGAGGGGAAACCACAAACCAGATATTTTCCAGATCGGTATATTCCAGCATAGTATTGGCAATGATAAGATGTCCCATGTGGATTGGGTTGAACGAGCCGAAGAAAAGTCCGATTTTCATCTTAATAATTGCTTAATTGTTGAATTGTAATATCAATTTAGCAATTGAGCAATTTAACAATTATTTTTTTATAAAGTCATCCACCAATTGCTGAGCTTCTTTTAAAGCTGCTTCAAGGTCATTATTGACAAGCGTTACATCAAACTGATCTTCAAAGCTCATCTCAAACTTTACTTTAAAAAGACGAGCGGATATACTTTCTTCTGAATCTGTTTGCCTTGCTCTTAATCTTTGTTCCAGTACTTCCATGGAAGGGCATTTCACAAATATGGCCAAAGCCCTGTTACCATAATATTTTTTAAGACTTAAGCCACCTTTGACATCCACATCAAATACCACGTGTTTACCAGTCTTCCAGATTCTTTCGATTTCTGATTTCAAGGTGCCGTAAAAAGCTCCGGGGTAAACCTGTTCCCACTCAACAAATTCCTGGCTGTCAATTTTTTTCTTAAAGTCTTCGGGGGTCAAAAAATAATAATCCTTTCCATGTTCTTCGCTTCTGCCTCTTCTGTCTCTTGTACAGGCAGAAATTGAAAAGCCCAGATTACTATTATGATTGAGTAAATATTTTACAATAGTAGTTTTTCCGGAACCGGAGGGAGCTGAAAAAATGATTAACTTTTTATCTTGCATAAATCAATTTGCAATTACATACTTTTTAAGCGGGATCTAATATTTTCAGCCAGATGTGTAGGGGCTGATTTTTTTTCTATCTTATTCTGAAGCACCTGCTTTACGGTTTTTTCAACTTCATAAAAATTGTAACAAGGCATGCATTCATCGAGGTGATTGAGGAAGTATTCTTCTTGCTGTTTAGTAGCTTCACCATCCACTACCAGCTGCAGGCTTTTTATACAATCACAACAGGTTGCTTTTTGTTTTGGTTTTCCAAAAAGCGATCCCATCCAATTGGTGAAGTTTCTTTTCATAATTCAGGCTTAATACTGATGGTTTATTTTATTCTATTTATTATAACCCATTGTCCCCGCATACTCCTTTAGTTTTTCTTTCAGCAGATTTCTGGCTCTATGCAACCTCGATCTCACCGTACCAATCGGTATGTCTAAAATTTTAGCCATTTCCTCGTAGGTAAATCCTTCAAGATCACAAAGAATTATAATCGTTCTGAAATCAACAGCCAGGGCATTTAAAGCGGTTGCCACTTCATCTCCTATCATGTCCTGAATCGATTCAATTCTCAGATCGACGGTAATATTTTCGTCGACATCATCAGAATTATAAAAAGATTCAACTTCCTGATAATCTACCTTGGATGGTTGTTTGCTTTTCTTACGAAAATCATTGATGAAGCTGTTTTTCAGAATCCTGAACAACCATGCTTTTGCATTAGTTCCCTGCTCATAAGAAGCAAAGAATCGATAAGCTTTCAAATATGTCTCCTGAACCAGATCATTTGCATCATCTTCATCAAGAGTCAGTCGATATGCAAAGTTATACAGCGAGCTAATCAGAGGCATGAATTCCTTTTCAAACTGGGCATCTTTTTCCGCCTTAGCTTTAGGATCCAGTTCTGGGACCGAACCCTTTTCCAGTTCGGGGTCATGACCCTCATTTTCTGGCCTTATCTCTTCGTTATTTAAATTGTCTTCCGTCATCATTCTTCCCTCGTTTTCTTTCCAACTCCCATCATATCTTCCATGAACCGTATCAGGGGCCCATTCAAATATAATTAATCTTAATAATAGAACATATAAAAACCTCCAAATGTTGTGGGCCTTTCCCCAAATTACCTTAACTTTAATTTCTGTTAAATTTCACTGACGGACAAAAAAGTTCCATACCAGGTAAATATTTTTCTTTAAATGACTTTTAATATTTTCAGAAGAGATTCTCGTCTCCCGGAATACATACTGATATTTGGACTTTATTTGATTATCCTGGGACTGTTTACCATGGAGTTTTTTCATATTTTGTCTAACCTGGGAATAATCATCATCACCCTCTACGCGCTCGAATATTTTTTTAAATCCGGAACAAAAATCTCCTTACTTAAGTCATCAAATTTTCTCCCTTTCATTATTATTTTCTTTTTATTTCTGCTAAATCTGATCATAACCCACGAAGAAAACAGCAGAAACATATTTCATCATCTGGAAAAAAAAATAATCTTTTTAATACTTCCATTTTCATTCATGGTTCTTCCTGCTTTCAACAGAAATATATACCGGAATATATACCTGCTTTTTTTCCTGCTCACCATCATCACTGCTATCAAATGCACCATAACTTATTTTTTATACAAAGATGAGATCCTGGAATTTTATAAAGCTTCAGGCGTTATTCCAACACCTGTCAATCATATACGCTATAGCCTTATGGTGTGCTATGCCATTTTCATCGGAAGCTTTTTAATTTACTACAGATTTATAAACACATTTCTTTTCAAAGTTCTTGTGATTGCAGGAATGTTGTTCTTAATATTTTTCCTTCACTTGCTTGCCGTGCGTTCCGGCCTTGCATGCTTTTATGCCTTGCTATTTGCTATTGCATGTTATTTCCTGATAAAGAAAAATTTCATTCTCTTATTCACAGTCCTGGCAAGTACACTCATATTGATTTTTATTTCTTTCCGTTATATTGATACCATAGCCGTAAAGTGGGGATATACTTTCTATGATATCAATCAATACATCAATGATGAAGATCCGAGCAATCTGTCATTATCCAAGAGAATTATATCCAACAAAGTAGCCTTCACGGTCTTTACAGAAAATCCTGTACTGGGCGCCGGGGTAGCCAATATAAGATCGAGAATGGAAAGGGTTTACAAAGAGGAATACCCTGAGATACCGAAAGTAAAATATATAGATCCTCATAACCAGTATATGGAAATCCTATCCACTACTGGTATTATAGGGTTCATTCTATTCTTTACTTGTTTTTACTTTCCTTTATTCAATAAAAAGAATTACCGGTCTTTTCCCCTGATAGCTATATATATTATTCTAAGTTTATCGTTCTTTGTGGAAGACACTCTCAATACCCAGCTTGGTTTTACCTTCGGACTATTTTTTATATTTTTCAACTTGCATTATACCCAAACTTTAAACTGGAACAATGGTAAAAATATCAGGGGTAATCATAACGTATAATGAAGAAAAAAACATTGGCAGGTGCCTTGATTCCATCAAAGGTGTTGTAGATGAAATCATTGTCGTGGATTCTTTTTCCAATGACAAAACAGAGGATATCTGCAAAGCAAAAGGAGCAATATTTATTCAACATACATTCGAAGGACATATACAACAAAAAAATTACGCATTAGGAAAAGCTACCCATCAGTACATTCTTTCACTGGATGCCGATGAAGCATTATCTCAAGAACTTACTCAATCAATTTTAGAAGCAAAAAAGAACTGGCAGGCTGATGCGTATGAATTTAACAGGCTGTTAAATTATTGCGGGAAATGGATAAGACACTGCGGGTGGTATCCCGATAAAAAAGTAAGACTTATAGATTCCACCAAAGCAAAATGGGGAGGCACCAATCCTCACGATAAGATAATTTTAACTGAAGGAGCGAAAGTGTCTTTTTTAAAAGGAGATTTATATCATTACTCCTATAACTCTATTCATGACCATATCAAACAAATCAATTCTTTCACAGACATTATGGCCCGTGAAGCAGTGATAAAAAATAAAAAAATTTCTGTCTTATACCTGCTGGTCAGCCCGTGGATTAAATTTATTAAAAGCTATTTTATTCAACTTGGGATACTTGATGGTTATTACGGCTTTGTCATTTGCACGCTATCCTCATTTGCTACTTTTATTAAATACAGTAAAATCAGAGAACTGAAAAAGAAATCATGAGAACTGTATTACTGGAAATGGAGAAAATCAAAAATCTTAACAGCGGGCTGGGACAATTCTGTTTTCACCTGGGGAAAGCCTTAACAGAGAATCCTCATAAGGAAATTTCTGCAAATTTTTATTTGCCTCATTCGAGCGGCTCCATGTTTGGAGAGAAGCCGCATTATATATGGACAAAGAAGCTACATAAGTTTACGGGGATTAAGACTGCTGTAGACATTTTTCATTGCACACATCAGGAATCCTCTTACCTACCGGCATCTAAAAGTGCAAAAATAATCCTAACCATCCATGATTTGAATTTTCTTGAAATGCCTAAAAGTGCCATTAAGAGAAAAATGAGATTGGCAAAAATTCAGAAGCTGATAAATCGTGCATCTGCCATTACATGCATTTCTGAATTTACAGCAAGGAGAGTAAAGGAAGAACTCAAAATTCCATCTGTACCTTTAGAAATAATTTATAACGGCAATACCCTGCATAGAACATCCGCCGCAAACAAACCGCACTTTGTGCCAGAAGGTGAATTTCTGTTTTCTATTGGAATTATTTCACCGAAAAAAAATTTTGAAGTACTTATTCCGGTAATCGCCAGGCTGAATCATTATAATCTTATTATTGCCGGCAGCAAAGATCATCCCTATAGTAAAGCATTAATGGAAACAGCCAGGAAATACGGCGTGGAGAAAAAAATAATTCTTGCAGGACATATTAATGAAGAAGAAAAATACTGGCTGTATGAAAACTGCAAGGCATTTGTGTTCCCATCACTTGCGGAGGGGTTTGGCCTTCCGGTAATAGAAGCTATGAGCTTGGGCAAACCTGTTTTTTTATCAACCAACACTTCTTTACCTGAGATAGGCGGAAATGAAGCATATTATTTTCATTCTTTTGACCCCGAAGAAATGTACCAGGCATTTTTGAAAGGAATGAATGACTTTTCCGCTAATCCTCAAAAAACTATAAGAATTACAACGCATGCCTCACGGTTTACCTGGGAAAATGCAGCGAAAAAATATCAGCAGCTTTATCTTAATTTAGCCTTATGATGAGATCTTTAAGCGTGATCATACCTACCTATAAGGCAAAAGACCTGCTGGAAGAATTTTTACCTGGTGTCATCGATATCGCAAGGGAGTATCAGGGAGACTGGGAGATTATTGCAGTCGACGACCATTCACAGGATGAGAGTGTAAAGTTTTTGCAAGAACTCCGCAAATCAGAACAAAGATTGAAAGTTATTGAGAATGAAAAAAATCTGGGATTTTCCGGTGCGTGCAATGCAGGCATGCGTGCTTCTAAAGGGGAAATACTTTTTTTTCTCAACAATGATGTAAGACTTGAAAAAGGATTTTTCAATCATTTCAATAAATATTTTGACCTGCCTGATACATTTGCAGTGACGGTATGTGCCTACAGGCTATATAATTCATCGCTTCTGGATGGAGCCAAGCCAATAAGATGGTCAACAGGAATGCCGAGGGTACATGAAAATTATTATAAGGAAGATTTTCAAAAACATAGATTGGTGCCACCATATCTGTCTTTTGCTGTACAGGGCGCTTATTTTTTTGCAGATGCTTTCAAAACAAAAGCATTGGGTGGCTTTGATGAATTATTTTCTCCTTATATTTTTGAAGAAACAGATTTGAGCTATCGCGCTTTAAAAAGAAGCTGGAAAATATATTTTGAACCCGAGTGTCAGGCATACCATGCTGTGAGCGCCACTATTGGTAAAAAAAGAAAAGAAGCACTCAGATTATCGCTACCAGAAACAAATTGATATTTGTCTGGAAAAATATACATTCCACTTCTCTTATTATATCACATATCATATTTTTGCTTTGCCGTATGCTTATACTCAATACAGTATACTGGAAGGCTACGTTAATGGCTTTCAAAATGAGAAAAGAAATTTTTCAGAAAAGAAGGATTGAAAAAAGTCAAAGTGTTGCCTCCGACAGATCAATATTAAAAAATTCCCGATTCCAGTTTTAAAAATAAATATATTAAATTCGGAAAAATATCCGGTCCCTTGAGCGCTTCTTCCACACCTCTTGTTTCTATCGCATTATGCACTTATAACGGAGCTCCGTTTCTCGAGGCTCAGCTTGATTCTATTTTTTCCCAGACATATACCAATATTGAAGTTATTGCAGTAGACGATGTATCCAGTGACCGGACCGTCGAAATTTTAAAGAATTATAGTACCCGGTATAATCTTAAAGTTTTTATAAATGAAAAAAATCTGGGTTATATTAAAAATTTTGAGCGTGCAATTTCGCTATGCAATGGAGATTATATAGCATTATGCGACCAGGATGATATCTGGGAGAAAAGCAAAATTGAAGTTCTCTTAAAAGGGATAGGGGAAAATCAATTAATTTATTCTGACTCAGAAATGATCCGCCGTGACGGCACATCGCTGAACAAAAAAATAAGTGATGTGCAGAATTTTGTTCAAGGCCATCAACCTGAGTCGTTTTTGTTTCATAACTGTGTGGCTGGCCACACCTGCCTGTTTAAAAAAGAATTAAAAAATTACATATTCCCTTTCCCGGAAAAGCTCTATCACGACTGGTGGATTGTCTTTGCCGCATCTTCGGTTGGAAAAATAACATACGTCAATAGCTGCTTGACCAGATACAGGCAACATGAATCTGCCAATACGGACATGCTACATTTAAGAACTCCGGAAAAAGTGATAGAAGGGGACAAAAGCCGTAAATTAGAACAAAGAACTATTAATGTTATCAATAATCTTTCGATTTATTACGGATTTAAATATCTCTCAGAAAAAGACCGTAACTTTATCGGGACTTTAATAGAAAATTACAAAAGAAGATTAAATCATTATTTTAGCCTAAGATTGTTACTGTTCTGGCTTAAGCATTATGAGAAATTGCTTTATATTTCCAAAGATCCATGGATATACAAATATGTATTCGCAATTAAAGAAAGCTTCGGCACGAAACTGAAAAAATTATACTATAAATATAAGGAAGCTTAAAACTATACTATGT
>JAIERY010000431.1 GCA_019746425.1 Cytophagaceae bacterium | reverse complement strand
ATGCTGAGCCATTGTAATGAGTTTGCTTATTGGTAAGATTAAAAATTTTTATAATTTCTGAGAATTCTTCTTTATTAAGTTTTTCTTTTTGAAGAAGTATTGTATTTATCTTATTAACAGATTCAAGTTCGGGTTTCCAAGAGCTTTAAGCTTGCACAGAATGTTTCTTTATATGAATTCATAATTCAATATTCACGATTCAAAATTTTATTCCCGTATAACTCTGTGGTGTTATGCTATGCAATTCTTTTTTCACTGCATCATTTACATCAAGTGTATCAATGAATTTTTTGATAGCAGCAGCGGTAATTTTTTCTTTGGTGCGCGTTAAAGCTTTTAACGCTTCATAAGGTTTAGGATATCCTTCACGTCTTAATACGGTTTGAATTCCTTCTGCTACTACCGCCCAGTTCTCTTCAAGATCTGCATCGATGGCATCTTTATTGAGTTCCAGTTTTGAAATTCCTTTTAACAAAGATCTCATTGCGATTACAATATGTGCAACAGGTACTCCGACGTTTCTCAAAACAGTAGAGTCTGTCAGGTCTCTTTGTAGTCTTGAAATGGGAAGCTTTGCCGAAAGGTGTTCTAAAATGGCATTGGCAATCCCTAAGTTTCCTTCTGAGTTTTCAAAATCAATAGGGTTTACTTTATGCGGCATGGCGGATGAACCGACTTCTCCCTCTTTAATTTTCTGCCTGAAGTAATTCATGGAAATATATTGCCACATATCGCGGTCAAGATCAATGAAAATAGTGTTTATCCTCTTAAGATTATCGAAGAGCGCAGCCAGATTATCGTAATGTTCGATCTGTGTAGTGTGCTGACTTCTGTCAAGCTTTAAAGTTTTGTTGACGAAGTTATTGGCAAACTTTACCCAGTCAATGTTAGGATAGGCTATATAATGTGCATTGAAATTACCCGTTGCTCCACCGAATTTCGCAGAATAAGGAATGGTTTTCAGAAGCTCCAATTGTTTTTCTACCCGCTCATGAAACACGAGGATCTCTTTTCCCAATTTGGTAGGAGAAGCCGGCTGTCCGTGAGTTCTTGCCAGCATGGAAACAGATTTCCATTTAACCGAAAGACTTTTTAATTCTTTTTGTACCTGTAGAATCAAAGGAAGCAATTCTTTTTGCAAAGCATCTTTCAGCAGGAGAGGGATGCTTGTATTATTGATATCCTGCGAGGTTAATCCGAAATGTATGAACTCCTGGTATTTCGCGACGCCTAATGTTTCGAATTTTGACTTGATAAAATATTCAACGGCTTTTACATCATGATTGGTGGTCTTCTCAAGCTCCTTAATTTTTTTCGCATCAGCCTCATTGAAGTTGTGATAAATATCACGTAACGCAACAAATTTATTTTTAGAAAAAGATTTAAGCTGCGGAAGGGAAGTCTGACATAGGGCGATAAAATATTCTATTTCTACCAATACTCTGTATTTTATCAAGCCATACTCAGAAAAATAAGGAGCCAGACTGTTTACCTGTTTTCTATATCTTCCATCAATAGGAGAGATGGCTGTTAGTTCGTTTAGATTCATTCTTTTAAAAATATAATTAGTTGGCAATTGGCAGTTGGCAATTGCTAACTGCCAATTGCCAACTGAAGTCTTTATCTTGTAACGGCTATTGGTAATTTATTATCGAAGCTTCCTTTAAGTTCCGGATGCTGCTGACCATTGGTATCATTAGAGACTTGTCTGTAAACATACTCATATAACTCTCTTATTTCTATCAATCCATTGTTATCTTTATCGGCTTCTCCTTTCATTCCTTTTAACAGGTAATGAGTAAACACTCCATGCCCACCTCCCCATTTGCTGTCTTCGTAAGAATATTCACTGCTGGAAGAGGCGGTGAACATAGCCATTCCATTGTTGGAATTTGCTATTTCAGTAAGGAGCTTGTTGGTTAAAGCAGAATGACTTGCCCTTACCTGTAAACCTGCGCCACCGGAATGGCATGCATCAGCTATCCAAATTTTCTTTTTTGCTTTGGTTCTTGTAAATACTTTTTCAATATCTATTTGCGATACTGCAGTACCTCCAAGGTTGTCTGACTCAGCATCATGACTTAAAAAGTAAACTTCATTTCCTACAGGGTCAGGCTGGCCGTGGCTTGCGAAGAATAGTATTACCATATCATCTTCAAAGGCTCTGTAAAATTTCTCATTCAGCGCTTTGATGATATTGCTTCTTGTAGCTTTTTCATTGGTAAGAAGCACTACATGATCATCGGATAATGCGCCTCCTTCAGGACTCTTGAGGAAATTATAGAAATCCGTAGCATCTTTATCTGCGAATTTCAGATTCATATTAGGGTCTTTATAGTTGGAAACACCTACTACAACAGCCCATATCTGGGGCATCTTAATATCAATATTTATATTCTCCGCTTCTTTCGTTGTATTAGTGGTTTCAAGACTTCTTTTCGCTTCGGCAGAGGCAAAGGATAGTTCTGTTTTTGCTTTTTCGAACTCTGGATTTATCTGCAGACATTTTTCATAATCAGCCACACTGCCTTTAAAATCATTCAAAAGATATTTCGCAAGACCGCGTCTGTAATATGCCTCATAATCTTTAGGATTCATGTCCAGTAATTTTGAAAAGTCTGATATAGCGCCTGCGTAATCTTTATTGTAATGTTTGGCCAATCCTCTGTTGTATAAAGCATTCTCATATTTAGGATTTAATTCAATAGAGATGTCATAAGCTTTGATGCTTTCTTCATACTCTCCCAGATTGTAGTGACATAATCCGATCTGGTAGTGAGCTTTCTGATAGGAGGGATCCAGTTTCAGCACTTGCCTGTTATCAGATAATGCTCCCTTATAATCTTTCATGGCATACCTTGCCAGTCCTCTGTTGTAATAGGCATAAGTATAATTGGGATCTAGTTCTATTACTTTAGTATTATCTGACAGGGCGCCTATGTAATCCTGGAATTCATATTTAGCAAGGCCTCTGTTGAAGTAAGCGTCTTTATAATCGGGTTTTAATTCTATGACTTTATTAAAATCAGTTATTGCTCCTTCGTATTCATATAATAAATATTTTACATAAGCTCTTTCAAAATAGGCTTCGGCGCTGTGTTTTAATTTCACCGCTTCATTCAAATCTTCGAGCGCGCTTTTATTATCTCCCAGCCAGCTTTTACAAACTCCGCGTTTTAGATAAGCTTCTGCATATCCGGATTTTAATTGTATGGCTTCCGTTAAATCTGCGATCGCTCCGGAATAGTCTTTTGATTCAAACTTCATTACTCCGCTTTCATAAAACTGCTCGGCTTTTTTCTTTTGAGAATAAGAAGCAAGGGGAAGAGAAATGAATAATAGAATGAATAAAATCCTGTACATATATAGATATTGATTGATTTTGTATACAATTTTGCAAAATTCAAATTGAAAATCAAGGTAAATTAAAAGCTTGCTGTATTAAGTATCTGAAAATGAATAGTATATAATTTATATACTTGTATTAAAAAAACCAGATTAGTGATATTGGCATTATAATTTTTTTAAGGTTAGAAAGATTATTGGATCATAAAATTCTTTGATTAAGTCAAATTGTTTTTCTTTGCATATTCTTTAAATAAGGTTGGAGCATGAGCCAGTATTTTAATTTAAAAATAAGAGAAATAATAAAGGAAACAGCAGAGGCTATTACGCTGGTTTTTGAGCATCCGGGAAAGGATAAATTAAACTATAAGCCAGGGCAGTTTTTAACTTTGATCCTTACTATCAACGGAGAGAAAATAAGGAGATCTTATTCTTTATGTACCGCACCCGGCGTAGATGAATTTCCTGCAGTTACTGTGAAAAGAGTAGCCAATGGTAAAGTTTCCAATTATGTGGCTGATAAAGTCAAGATCGGTGACAGCATTGAAGTGATGCAGCCGATGGGTACATTCACCATTGAGAGAAACTTAAAAAATAAAAGAAATATTGTTTTGATTGGTGCGGGCAGCGGCATTACTCCTTTAATGGGTATTGCTAAAGCGTTGCTTGCGGGTGAACCGGACAGTAAAGTGTATCTTATCTATGGAAACAGAAATGAAGACTCCATAATATTTAAAAAGAAAATTGAAGAATTACAATCCCGATACGCGTCAAGATTTTTTGTCATTCATATTTTAAGTCAGCCTTCTTACAATTGGAATTCTCATAAAGGAAGATTGAGTCAGTCGGAAGTAATTAAACTATTAGAGACTTTTCCAAGGTTTGATTTTGCTGCTGCTGAATATTTTATCTGCGGACCGGAGGGAATGATGGATGAAGCGAACAAAGGACTGCATATCTTAAATGTTCCAAAAGATAAGATCAGAAAAGAAAGTTTTGTTTCCTCATCTTCTCCTGAACCATCTGGAGAAGTAGTGGCTGCCAGTCAAAGCAATTCTCAGGAAGTAACTATTATTTACCAGGGCACGGAATATAAATTTGCAGTGCCGCCCAATAAATCCATACTGGAGGCTGCTCTCGATCTTGATATAGACCTTCCTTATTCTTGTCAGAGCGGTATGTGTACTGCCTGTATGGGAAAATGCGTGAGTGGTAAAGTGCATCTCAATGATCCGGATGGGTTATCAGATAAGGAAATACAGCAAGGCTTTGTGCTTACCTGTGTAGGACATCCGGTGTCTCCCAATGTGGTGATTGAAATAGATTAAGGAATTGTCAATTTTAAATTATGCAATACAGATCTTACGGATTATAAACCTGAATTGAAAGAAAATCAACATGCTTCCATAGAGATAATGTTTTCTTTTCCTCTACATTCCCAATCTCCTCAATTAAACTTATGAAAAGATATTGAATTTGATACCGGATTATCTTCCATCTTATTCTATTAATATATCTGTCCCTAATCCCGGTAAAAAATTACCGGTAAAGATCATTGAACTTACGATTTATAAATTACTAAGCAACTAATATTCCTGATTCGTAAAAGAAGGCTTTTGGGGGATAATGATCTTCACAAATTCATGATTCGATGCTGCATGACAATTGTTGCAGGTATTAATCATAAGATGGTATCCCTTTAAAATGCAGTTGTATCTTTTGATTGTATTGTTTTCTTTAGCTCCTCTGAAGAAGGTCTATACATTTTCTCAGCCAGATCACTAATATTAATAGCATCTTCAAAAACTTTTCCTTCTATAATTTTTTCCATGTTTTCAAGAAATAGATTCTTAGCAGGTTTTGATTTTTTTTCATCAAAATTCAAATCAACTTTTCTATGGAGCCGATTTTGATACAATACAGAAAAACGGCACTATATCTAATTACAGTAATTTTAATAGGGATAATCTTAATGCTACATTGCAAAATGGTTTCTGGACATGGCCTTATGAATTTAAAACCACCACTTACAGCGCTTACGTTTCAGATGTTATAAACCTTACAAACAACATCATTGCCTCGGCAGCTATTCGTGTGGATCATTTTGCCAACATGGGTAGTTTTAATGAAGCCACAGGAAAATATACTGGAGAATATTACCAAACCGCATTCTCACCAAAATTTGACTTAGTATTTCAGCCAGTAAAAGATAAGGTATCACTTTTTGCGAATTATCAAAATGGGTTTACCAATAAGACAGGAAAAGACTTTGAAGGTAAAATCTTTAAACCTGAACAAGCAAATCAAGTAGAAGGGGGTGTAAAATTAGATGCCTTTAAAGGCAAATTAAGCAGCACGATTAGTTATTACCATATTCAAGTAAAAGACCTTGTTCGTCCTTATGCTGCTAATCCTACCCTCTCGATTCAGGATGGAACTCAATTAAGCAAAGGGTTTGAGGCAGAAGTGATCGCCAATCCTATCAATGGCTTGAATATAATTGCAGGATTTTCTTACAACGATTCAAAATTAGAAAAAGCTGATGCCGATATAGAAGGCAGAAGACCTGCTACTGCCATGTCGCCTTACTTAGAGAAACAGTGCTATCTATAAAATAATAATCTCTGCTTCCTTATTGGCTTTGCACAATTGATGGCTGCAAAAAAGCCTGCAGCGCCGCCGCCAAATGATTCCCGCTTTTATTTTTTTCATTCTCAGAATACTAAAATCTAAAAAATACTTATAATATCTTACAGATAAAATATGTATATAACAACTTGATTTTCAGTAATATAATGTATTTTAAAATCAATTTTTATACCTCATAGTTATTTAAGAAGAGAATGATAAATGAGGAGGAAGATGAAAACTTTAGATGTAGACGCGATCATAAAGGAAAATATGATCCTGATGCAGCAGATAAGGGATAACAAAGCGAAGTTTTGGAAGTGGGTATCTGGTGCAATGCAAATACAAAAAAAGAAATAGTTAATAATATAAAATAAAAAAGGCTGTCTGAAATGGCAGCCTTTTTTTTCGATAAAATTAATATTTATATAATATACCCAAACCTAATCCAAAATACTGATTGAATGCATCGAGATTATTGATTTTGCCGAAAGTATTCATTCCTATATTATTCCTTACTTCCAGGAAAAAAATACTTTGCTGTGCGATCTCTACGTCAATTCCTCCTCCGTAACAGAAAGAGTATTCCATAAGATTAAGTCCCTGAATTTCTCTGTCAGAATATCCGTTTTGCTCATGATAATCTTTGTCTTCGTAAATTTTACTTTCGGTACCCTTGACGTTAAAGTTAATGCTGGGACCTGCAAATGCTTTGAAGTAAAAGTTATTTATTCCCAGACTTAGTTTAGCCATGACGGGTATTTCTATATAATATAAATTGTATTTCTGTTCAAATGGAAATTCTTTGTTTCCGAAAAATGTAGATTGTACATCGTTTCCCGAAGCCCTGGATCCCTTTCCGGAGAATAAAATATTCCCATACAAACCAAAGTTTTTTACAAACTGATAATTCAATGACAAACCACCCTGAAGTGCAAGTCTTCCTGTCTGGTTATTAATGTTTGCCTTGGAAATTTTTGCTTGTCCGATTCCGAAATGTCCGCCAAGTGCCAGACCCGGGCTCTGACCGCATAAGGAATTGCAGAGCAGCAATGTGCCGAAAGTAAAAAGTAATATTCTCATAGCGATAAAGTAAATTCTTTTATTAACTATGAAATACTATCAAATGTTTTAAAGAGGCGGGATGGAAGGCTGAAGGTAAATTTGGCGCTTTGATTTTTCTTTGCCACCGTTGGTAACGTTAATCACTACAGGTTGCAGTGATGGGCCAGCGGCCAACCCCACTACTTTCCACCATTTCATTCATCAAGATTAGTAAGCATATTCCATTCGTCTTGCTTTTGAATTTCTGAAAAACGTAATTTTCATGCAGCAGTTAATTGATTTTCTTTGTCGCGTATCTGTGATGAAATTAAAATTAAGATGAATGAGAAATCACTTTTTCAAATTCTTTAAACGCTTCAATAATTCTTTCGGGAAGAAGAGAGAAATCTGTGTTGCATACATCCAGTTCGATGCCATTCTGATTGAAATATTTTAAAAAAAATCCCAATTGCATTTCAAAAGGTAAGGAGTTAATATTTACAGTTTTTGAAAAAGGCGAAGATGAAAGAATTTCATTTGAGAAATCCAGAAAATCATCATAAGCTTTAGGAGCCTGAAATTGCAAAGATTCAAAATTGATTTTTTCCATAGTTCTGTAATGATAAATAATCAGCTCTTATTTTCCTCTTGGTTTAATATTTTAAAAGTAAGTTAATAAAAATTCTTGGAATAGTTACAGAATATTTTCTACTAGGATACATTGATTGTCACGGCGTTATTCTCAAAAAATCATTCAGAAGGGAACCTTTCCCCAACTTTTGCCCTAATTAATTTTATACCACCCGATATTTCCTAAATTTGTACCCTGAAAAACGATTAAGACTATGCATCTTGATTTTGAAAAGCCTATTGCAGAGTTGGAGGCAAAACTGGTAGATATGAAACAGCTCGCTCAGGAGAATAATGTAGATGTGGAAGAAGCGGTAAAGTCTCTTGAAGCTAAAATCAAAAACCTTAAAAAGGAAATATATTCCAATCTCACCCGCTGGCAGAGAGTTCAGCTTTCCCGTCATCCCGATCGTCCTTATACTTTAGATTACATTGCTGATATTGCTGATAAATTCATCGAACTGCATGGAGACAGAGGTGTGAAAGATGATAAAGCTATGGTAGGTGGTTTTGCAGAAATTGGCGGACAAGGTGTAATGCTTATCGGGCATCAGAAGGGAAGGAATACCAAGCAGAGACAGTTGAGAAATTTCGGGATGGCCAACCCTGAAGGTTACAGAAAAGCTTTGCGCATGATGAAGCTTGCTGAAAAATTCAATAAACCCATTGTTACTTTCATAGATACACCGGGAGCTTTTCCGGGATTGGAAGGAGAAGAGAGAGGACAGGCAGAAGCGATCGCAAGAAACCTGAAAGAAATGTTCATGCTTAAAGTGCCTGTGATATGCATTGTCATTGGCGAAGGTGCGTCAGGCGGCGCGTTGGGTATTGCTATCGGCGATAAAGTATTTATGCTGGAGAATACCTGGTATTCTGTAATTTCTCCTGAATCATGTTCTTCTATTCTCTGGAGAAGCTGGGATTATAAAGAGCAGGCGGCAGAAGCATTGAAGCTTACTGCTTATGATATGCAAAAATTTAAATTGATTGATGAGATCATCAAAGAACCACTTGGCGGCGCCCATACAGATCCTCAGGGGATGTCGAAGAAAGTGAAGAAAGTAATTTTAGATACTATCAAAGAATTAAATCAACTCACTCCACAGGAAAGAATCAATCAGAGAATTGAGAAATTTTCTGCGATGGGAGTTTTTGTAGAATAAATAAGTCCATAGTCGACGGTCCACAGACCACAGTCTGATGACTGTCGACTGTGGACCGTCGACTTTTATGCAACTACACGTCATCAACACAGGCATGTTTAAGTTAGATGGAGGCGCCATGTTTGGCGTTGTTCCCAAATCCATCTGGCAAAAGTTAAATCCCGCTGACGAAAACAATATGTGTACCTGGGCCATGAGATGTCTTCTGATTGAAGATGGCAACAGGTTAATTCTCATTGATACAGGATTGGGAGACAAACAGGATCAAAGATTTTTCAGCTTTTATTACCTGCATGGGGAAGATTCGTTGATAGGTTCCATACAAAATGCCGGTTATTCTCCAGATCAGGTTACTGATGTGGTTCTGACACATCTTCATTTTGATCATTGCGGAGGAGCTTTGAAATACAATGAAGACAGGTCAAGGATTGTTCCCACATTTAAGAATGCAACCTACTGGTCTCATTCGCAGCATTGGCAGTGGGCAGCAGATCCTAATCCCAGAGAGAAAGCAAGTTTTCTGAAAGATAATATTCTTCCCTTACAGGAAAGCGGACAGCTGAAATTTTTAGACCAGGCTACACAGAAGCCATTTAACAATATAGGCTTCTTAAGTGTTGACGGTCATACTGAGAAGCAGATCATTCCGCATATACGATATAAAGATAAAACCATTGCCTATGTAGCCGATCTTTTCCCTTCTTCCTGGCACATACCTTTGCCTTATGTAATGGCTTATGATACACGTCCTTTGCTTACTATGGAGGAAAAGGAAAACTTTTTAAATAAAGCCGCTGCAGAAAATTACTTTTTATTCTTCGAACATGACCCTATGATTGAATGTTGTAATGTACAGCATACAGAAAAAGGAGTGAGGATGAAAGAATCATTTAACCTTAGAGATATTTTATAATCAGTCCATGGTCGATAGACTAAGACTATGGACTATCGACATTAATATTATGAAAATCGGTGTCGCTTTATCGGGAGGAGGAGCAAGAGGAGTTGTCCATCTTGGGGCGCTTGCTGCATTGGAGGAAAAAGGAATAAAGCCCACCATCATATCGGGTGTGAGCTCAGGTGCTATCATCGGTGCCTTGTATGCTTATGGAATGAAGCCCCAGGAAATTCTGGATACTCTTGTTAAAACAAAAATTTTCAGATACCTCAGACCTGCCTGGAGTAAATTCGGATTTCTGAATATTCAAAAGCTTATGGCGATATATAAATTATACCTGCCTGTCCAGCGATTCGAAGATCTTCCTATGAAATTATACATCAGCGCTGCGGATATAAGAGAAGGGAAGACAGTTTTTTTTACAGAAGGAGATCTTGTGAAAGCCATACTTGCTTCTTCCTGCATGCCTGTGTTGTTTGCTCCAATAGAGATTGATAATAAACTGATGGTAGATGGAGGAATTATCAATAATTTACCTGTAGAGCCTTTGGTAGGAGAGGTTGATTTAATAATCGGAGTTCATGCCAATCCTACCAATACCCAATACAATATCAGTTCTATTAAATCGATGATTGAAAGAACATTCCATCTTGCTATTGGTATGAATGTAAGAGACAGGGTGAAGTACTGCGATATTTTTATTGAGCCGCCTGCACTTTGTGACTATAGTATTTTTGAAATTTCCAAAGCCAAGGAGATTTACCAGATAGGTTATGAATATACGCTGAGGGTGATTGAAGAATCAAAGCCATTGCTGGAACGTAAAGGTATTCTCGTTCCTTAATTTTTATTTTTTGTATATTAGTCTGAACGATACAGTTGGAAACTGATAAACTTCTGGGAGTTTTCAAATTAAAAAATTTATTGCCTCATGCCTTTTGCCAATTGCCTATTAATTTACCTTCACCAGATAATAATTCTTCTTTCCTTTCTGCACCAGCAGGTATTTATTGTTCAGCAATTCAAAATCTACCTTCTGATCCGGAGTAGCGATTTTATTTTTATTGATATAAACTCCTCCGCCCGTGATCATTTTTCTGGCTTCTCCTTTGGAAGGGAAGATCTCAGATTTCGTTACTACTGAAAGCAGGTCTGTTACATTGGCTGCTTCTTTAAATTCAGAAGCATTTACTATCGTTTCTGGAATTACACCTTCCAGTGCATTCAAAGTTGTCTGCAGATCATATTTTTCTCCCTTGCCGAATAAAATATCGGATGCAAGCTCGGCTCTTTCCAGTTCGGTTTGGTTGTGTACCCTTACAGTAATATCTTTTGCCAAAGCTTTCTGCAACACCCTTACTTCAGGATTTTTCTGATGTTCGGCTTCCAGCGCCTCAATTTCTTCTTTTCTGAAAAGCGTAAATATTCTTATGAACTTCGAAGCGTCTTCATCGGAGACTTTTAACCAATATTGATAAAAAGCATAAGGAGAGGTGAGCTTAGCGTCAAGCCATACATTGCCTCCTTCTGATTTACCGATTTTGGTGCCGTCGGCTTTAGTGATAAGGGGAGTGGTGATAGCAAATGCTTTTCCATTGGCCATTCTGCTTACCAGTTCTGTTCCCGCAGTGATATTTCCCCACTGATCGGAGCCGCCCATTTGCAGTTTGCAACTCTTATGTTTGTATAAATGATAATAGTCGTAGCCTTGTAAAAGCTGGTAGGAAAACTCTGTAAAAGATATGCCGGTTTCCAATCTTTTCTTCACAGAATCTTTCGCCATCATGTAATTTACCGTAAGGTGCTTTCCTACATCGCGAAGGAAATTAATGAAGCCGACTTCCTTAAACCAATCATAGTTATTCACAATCTCCGCTTTATTATTGCCTGAATTAAAATCCAGGAATTTTTCCAGCTGCTTTTTAATGCATTCCTGATTGTGTTTTAAAGTATCTTCTGATAATAAATTTCTTTCCTCTGATTTTCCTGAAGGGTCACCGATCATACCTGTAGCGCCGCCCACCAGGGCTATGGGTTTGTGTCCGGCCTGCTGAAAATGAACCAATAACATGATACTTACCAGGTTACCAATGGTAAGAGAAGAGGCCGTAGGGTCAAAACCCACATATCCGGCAGTCATTTCTTTATTTAAAGCTTCTTCCGTCCCAGGCATGATGTCGTGGATCATACCCCTCCATTTCAATTCTGCTGCAAAATTTTTCATTATCAATTATATCCTTAAAGCGAGCTCCAAATATAGAGCTTAAAGCGTAAAGCTTAAAGCTTAATGTGGATATTTTAAGCCTATAAGCTTTACGCTTTACGCTTTTTGCTTTACTTTTGTCACATGGCTTCCACCCCTGAAAGCATACTTAAAGATCTTAAAAACAATAAATATTCTCCCGTCTATTTCCTCCAGGGAGAAGAAAGTTATTACATCGATTTAATTGCTGATTATATTGAAAAGAATTGTCTCAGTGATAGCGAAAAAAGCTTCAATCAGACGGTATTATATGGTAAGGATGTGAATATGAATACCATCTTGCTGAATGCCAAGAAATTTCCGATGATGGCAGAGCGGCAGGTGGTGATTGTGAAGGAAGCACAGGAAGTATCTGACCTTGGAAAAGAGTCAGGCGATGCGCAGCTCAATGCCTATATTCAGAATCCATTGCCTTCTACGGTGCTGGTATTTTGTTACAAGTACAAATCTCTTCATGCCAGAAAATCCCTTTCAAAAAACCTGGATAAATTTTCAGTAGTAGTCAGTTCCAAGAAGATATATGATAACCAGCTTCCGCAATGGGTAGGTGAATATTTTGGCAGCAAGGGTTTTAAGATCAATCCGAAAGCGGCGCTCATGTTATCTGAGTTTGTGGGCAATAATTTAAGCCGTTTGTCCAATGAAAGTGATAAGCTTTTGATCAATATTCAGAAAGGACAGGAGGTTACGGAAGATCATATTGAAAAATATGTCGGGGTCAGCAAAGAGTTTAATGTATTTGAACTGCAGCAGGCTTTGATAAGAAAAGATGTTTACAAGGCCAATCAGATTGTAAACTATTTTGAAGCCAACCCCAAGAATAATCCTGTAATACCGGTGCTTGTCGTGCTTTTTAATTTTTTCACCAAGCTCTTACTGGTGCATGGTACTGAAAACAGGGCTGAAGCCAACCTCGCGAAAGTCCTTGGCGTGAACCCATATTTTGTAAAAGATTATATTTACGGGGTAAAAAGTTATTCTCCGGCTAAAGTGACTCATATAATTCACTATCTTAGGCAGGCGGATTTGCATGTAAAAGGTGTAGATAATGTTAGCACCTCAGAAGGACAGGTATTGAAGGAATTGGTATTTAAAATCCTGCATTAAAATGTGTTAAAGTGTTAGTGTGCTAATGGCAATTTTTTACAGGATAACATTCAAACACTTTAATGCCTTAACACGTTAACACTTTGGCACATTAATACAATATTTTTTTTAAAACTCAGTTTTTATTGAAAGACAGGTTATGATTAAGAGGAGAATTCTCTTACTTTTTCTTTTTATATATACTTTTCAGCTTTTTGGACAGAATACACTTGTTAAAAATTCAGACGATGAGTTATTCAGAACCGGATTAGAGCTACTTGACCATGAGAAGTATGGAGCAGCCCGCGAATTTTTTCAACGATACATCAATCTTAATAAAAACGATTTAAAGTCTATAGACGCAGAGTATTACATTGCATACTGCGCTTTAAATCTTTTCAATGCCGACGCTGAAGCTCTTTTTGAAAACTTCATTGCTACGCATCCTGAACATTCCAAGTCAGCCCTTGCATATTATGACCTGGGTACTTTCAACTTCAATAACAAACAATACGGAAAGGCCATAGAGTACCTGGAAAAAGCAGACGTGCAAAGACTTTCTGCCTTTCAGAAGCTGGAAAGAAATTTCAAACTCGCCTATTCCTATTTCAATGAAAAGCAATTTGAAAAGGCCGAACCATTGTTTAACGAGATTAAATCTACCGAGAACAAGCATACTTATGCCGCAAGCTACTATGTTGGTTATATAGAATTAAAGAATGGAAAGTATGATGAAGCTCTGAAGGACTTAAAGAAGGCGGAACAAAATGAGAATTATCAACCGTTGGTTCCGGTAATGATTGCCAATGTTTATTACTGGCAGGGGAATTATGATGAACTGATAAAATATTCTGAAAGTATATTGTCTAAAACAGATAATACAAAGCTGTACGGGAAAGATGATATCTTTTTATTGACGGCTGATTCTTATTTCAAAAAGGAAGATTATAAAAAAGCGGCTGAATTTTTTAAGAAATACACGACTGAATACAAAACCAAAATTACTCCAGAAATTACTTATCGCCTGGCATACTCCGAATATCAAACGGGAGATATGGACAACGCCATCAAAGATTTTTCAGCCATTGCAGGCAACAAAGATTCTATTGCTCAGTCAGCAGCTTACTATCTTGGATTGTCTTATCTGAAAAAAGGTAAAAAGGATTTTGCGATTACTGCCTTTGATCTTGCCAGCAAGACTGCTTTTAATAAGGAAGTAGCAGAAGAGTCTGCCTTTCTTCATGGTAAAGTCAATTATGATATTCATCGTTTTCACGATGCGATTACTGCATTAAAATCCTTTTCAAAACAATTTCCCGGAAGCAAACACATCGGTGAAGTACAGGAATTGTTAAGCGAATCTTTTTTACGGACAAGCAATTACTCTGAAGCGCTTACTTATATTGAGTCTTTGAAAGTCAGAAGCCTTCGTATCAATACTGCTTACCAGCGGGTAGCATTTTACAGCGGAGTACAGCATTTTAACAATGAAGAATTTCAAACCGCCATCCAGTTGTTTGACAAATCATCGGAGTTTCCAATAGATAAAGACATCTTTCTCGCTTCCAATTTCTGGAAAGGCGAAGCTTATTCATTTTTGAAAGATTATACCAATGCCATCAGAAGCTACAGCACAGTCTTTCAGAAAACCAATGATGAAAATCTTTATCACCTGAAATCACGGTATGGAATAGGTTACGCATATTTCAATACCAAAGATTATGAAAAGGCTTCTCCACATTTTAAAAATTATGTGGAGAGGTTGAGGAATGCAAAGGATAAATTATTTTATGATGACGCGCTTTTAAGACTGGCCGATCTGTATTATCAATCGAAAAACTATGATGATGCAATTCGTTATTACGATGAAGCCATCAGAGGGAAAAACCTGGACCTGGATTATGCCTATTATCAGAGAGGAGTAGTTTATGGTATTAAAGAAAAGATTACAGAAGCAAAAGGGAGTCTTGATGTAGTAATCAAAAATTATCCCAGGTCACTTTACCACGACGATGCTATTTATGAGAAAGCACAATTAAGCTTTCAGCAAGGCAATTATGATGAAACTTTAACAGGCTTTTCAACTATCATCAATCAGAAAGCGGGAAGCCCTTATGTTCCATATTCATTGGTGAAAAGAGCGCAGGTTTATACTAATTTAAATAAGGACAATGAAGCTATTGCCGATTATGAAAATGTGCTTAGCAATTATATCAATCATCCTGTAGCTCAGGATGCATTCTTAGGTTTGCAACAATCGTATGACAAGGCAGGAAGACCGGAAGAATTTAAAAAGTGGATTGATGTAATGGAGAAAGTAGATCCCAAAAATTCACTGCTGGTCAACGCAAAACTAAATGATGCGAAGAATCTTTACAGTGCTGGAAAGTTTAAGCAGGCTGCAGAAGCTTTTTCAAATTTCCTGAATTCTTATCCTGATAATGCCAGCAATACAGAGGTGCAATTTTATCTGGCCGATGCTTATCTGCAGACAGGAGATACCTTGAATAGTATCAAATCCTATGAGAAGGTAGTCGAGACCAGAGACCCCTTATATTTTGTAAAATCCATTGCAACACTGGCAGACATGCATTTTAAAAAGGCAAATTACCTTACTGCTAAATATTATTATTCACAGCTTTATGCAAATGCCAGAGGGAAGAAGGATAAGATCGCCAGCTTGATCGGTTTGACCGAAAGCAATATTTATCAGTCAAAGCCTGATTCTGCTATTTATTATGCAAAAGAACTGCAGACTTATGGTAATACCACGCTCAATGCGGAAAGCAAAGCCTTGCTGTATCTGGGAAGGATTTATTATTCCAAACAGGATTATGATAAGGCAATCGATTACTATCTGAATACGGTAAATTTAGCGAAGGACAGATATGGGGCAGAGGCGCAGTATGCTGTTGCTGAGATTCAATATAAACAAGGCAAATACAAGCAGTCGCTGGAGACTTTGTACGACTTCAATAATAATTTTTCTGAGTACGATGACTGGATCGGTAAATCGTTTTTGCTGATAGCTGATAACTTCATTGCGCAGAAAGAGTACTTCCAGGCAAAGGCAACTTTAAACTCAATCATCGATAATTCATCAGATACGGAACTGGTCGCAAAGGCTAAAGAGAAACTTGCCCAGGTAGCAGAAAAGGAGGGAAAGAGCAATGAATAAGCTTATCTGCACTCTAATAGTCTTTACTTGTTCACTTTCTGTTTTCGCACAGATCGATGATAACACATTTATCCATGTTACCAATAAGAAAATAGATTTACCGGAGGGTAACAGGAACTTTGAAAAAATTACAGAGCAGCCCTCTGAAATGCCTGGTAAGCCGCAGGAGTATCAGACGGAAGATGTAGAACTGGCAGTTCCAAAGCTGACTACCAAAATTGATATAGTTCGCATTAAGCCACCGACACTTGCAAAGCTGTACGGTAATTATGTGAAAGCAGGTTTTGGAAATTATACTACACCATACCTTGAAGCTTTCCTGAACAATAAGCGAAGTGAAAATTTAGCCTATGGTTTGCACGTGAAACATTTCTCCTCTCAGAATGGACCGGTTAAATTCTCAGGGTTGAGTCAGAATGGAATAGATGCCTATGTGAGATACTTCTCTAAGAAGAATGAAATTTATTCTATCATCTCTTACAACAGGGAGCGGTATAATTTTTATGGCTTTGACCACAGCATCACGGCAGAAGACGATACTTTAAAGCAATTGTTCAACACCATAGCCTTTCACGGAGGCGTAAAAAGTCTTCCTTCAGATTCGAAGCTTAATTATAATTTTTCTTTCTCTTACTTCAACTTCAGTGATCATTTTAAAGCAAAAGAGGATGAGTATCTTCCTAAGCTGAGCTTAGGTTATAAAATTGATTCTGAAAAATCTATTATCACAGATGCAGTAGTATCTGTAAGCAATAAGCAGGACTCCCTTTCTCTGGGCAGGATTTACTTTCAGATGAGACCTGCGTTTGTATATACTAAAGATATATTTAAAATCACCGGTGGAATTAATCTGGCTTATACAAATGATACTTTGATTTCAGGTGTGCATCTTTATCCGAGAATAAAAGGAGAATTTACTGCTGTAGAAAATGTACTTACCTTCTATGCAGGCATGGACGGAGGACTGGAGAAGAATACTTTAAGATCATTCATCGCACAAACCCCCTACCTGCAGCCCAATGTGCCGGTATATCACAGTAACAAGCCGGTAGAGTTATTTGCTGGGTTGAGAGGTAACTTAACAGGTCTGGACTATAAGGCAGAGTTAAATCATATGACCTATAAGAATCTCTTCTTTTTTAATAATTCTGTGCAGGATTCTTCCAGGTTTACAGCCCTATACGATTTTGGTAATACCACCGTATTGAATTTAAAAACGGAACTGGCTTATGAGGTGTCTGACAGGTTCAGAACGGGACTTAACCTGAACTACTTTAAGTACAATACCGGCGCTCTTGAGAAGCCATGGCATAGACCTAACTTTACAGCCTCATTAATAGGAACTTACAATTTGCATAAGAAGATATACATTGAAACGGATATTTATTATATTAGCGGATTAATGGGTAAAAATTATATTTCCGGAAAGGAATATAAACTGGATAATATTTTTGATCTGAACCTTAAAGTTGACTACCGGTTTTCAAATGTATTCTCAGCTTTTCTTGAGGTCAATAATATACTATCCCAGAAATACCAGAGATACTTATATTACCCTGTAAAGGGAATTAACGTAATAGGAGGTATAACCTATTCATTTGCTATTAATTGATGGAAAAGTATATAAGAGATTTATTGTTTGATTACGAATGTGTTATAGTTCCCGGCTTCGGAGGATTTTTAACTCATTATGTGAGTGCCGATATACATCCCATCACTCATAAATTCTTACCACCTTCACGCCGTATTGCCTTCAATGAAAATCTTAAAAACAATGACGGACTTCTTATTGAAGCGGTGTCTTCCGGTGAAAACGTTTCCAGGGAAGAAGCGATATCATTAATTGAAAATTTTATCAGAAGCCTGAATGAGTCTTTAAGCAAAAAGAAATTTGCGGAGCTTAAAGACATAGGGAGATTTTTTTATAATACAGAGAACCATCTTGAATTTGAACCGGATCTCGGAGTGAATTACCTCGAAGACAGCTTCGGCCTGCCCGAACTAATTTTTAAGCCCATAGAAAGAAAATCAATAACTATGAATAAACCCATTAAAGCCGGGCAGCCCACCAAAAAGGCTGTCGAGGATATGGACGCTGATGGACAGCCTAAAAAATCAAAGGCAGCGCTGATTATAATACCGATCATATTGGTATTACTGGGCGGAGCCACTACATTTTTATATTTCAATAAGGACAATGCTACATTTGCCAGCATAAATCCATTTGTAATATTTAATAAAGAAGATAAAGCAGAAGTGAAGCCTGAGCCAGTCAAAGAACAGGTTACTCAGGTAGACAGTTCTCAGTTTGTTGCAGAGGAAACAAGCGGCAGCCAGATAATAACTTCCCAGACAGGACGTTTCTTTATTGTTGCGGGATCATTTAAGAACCGCGAAAATGCCATGAAGCTGAGAGAGAAATTTGAAAACGAAAGTGTCAATGCTTCTCTGATCGAGCCTTACGGCAAAAAGAAATTTTACCGGGTGGCCATAGCTGATTTTGATTCAAAAGAATCAGCTAAACAAAAGCTCACAGAGCTTGAAGCACAATATGGTAAATCTCTTTGGATTTTAACTTATTAGGAATTCAAACAACTTGCATGAATTTTTTAATCACATTTCTTCAGATTGAAGTAGGGGGCGTAGTAGCAGATACTGCTGCTACAACCGGAAAAGCTACAGGAGATCCCATGAGCTTATTAGAGCTTTTAATGAAGGGAGGATGGGTAATGATCCCGATCCTGCTTTTATCATTAATTGCCATCTACATCATGATCGAGCGCTTTATCACCATTAAGAAAGCCTCCCGTGATACCACCATTCTGATGGAAAAAGTAAAAGGCCTGATCGTGCAGGGAGATGTAAAAGGAGCGAAGCTGATGTGCGAACAGACAGATTCTCCGATTGCGAGAATGATCGAGAAAGGGATTATGCGTCTCGGAAGGCCTTTGAAAGATATTGAATCTTCTATCGAAGCTACAGGTAAACTGGAAGTATATAAGCTCGAAAGAAATATCAGTGTGTTAGGGATTATCGCCGGTATTGCCCCTATGCTCGGATTCGTAGGTACCATCAGCGGGGTAATCAGGATATTTTATAATATTTCTATTGAAGGGAATATTAATATCAGTGTCATTTCAGAGGGGTTATATGAGAAGATGATCACCAGTGCCGCTGGTCTTATTGTAGGGATCATCGCGCACATCGGATTTCATTATTTAAATTTATTGGTAGAAAGAATAGTTTATAAAATGGAAAGCAATGCGCTGGAGTTTATAGACCTTCTTCAGGAAAATAAATAAGACTAACAATGAATATCAGAAGAAAAAGCAAATACACATCGGAGGTGAGCACATCATCCCTGAATGATATTATGTTTTTCTTATTATTATTCTTCCTTATTGCCTCTACCATGGCAAACCCCAACGTCATTAAGGTATTATTGCCTAAAGCTCAAGGCGTACAGGTTCAGACAAAAGACAAGCCTCTTACGCTTACTATCAATAAGGAAATGGAGTATTTTATTGAAAATACGCCAATTACAAGGGAGCAGGTGAAACAAGAAATCCAAAAACGCGTAGGAACCAGACAGGACCCTACCGTTGTTCTCAATATTGACGGTGCGGTAGACTGGGAGTATGTAGCGGAAGTTTTAGATATTGGCAGAGAGTTAAATGTTAAAATCCTTGCTGCGGCAAAGAAAAAATAATGAGAGTAGAAAAGTCATATAAGAATGAAGCTTTAGCGATTTCCATAGGATTTCATGCATTGCTATTGCTGATCTTATTCCTTTTTGTGCTTAAACCTATGGATCCTCCTCTTGGTGAATTAGGTGGAGGGGTTGATTTGAATTATGGAGAGGTGGATGCAGGTACTGGTGATCCAAACAATCTCAATCCTTCGGACCCTAACTCAGGCCAGGAAAATCTTGTACCGTTGGAAGTAGCTCCTGAAGAACCGACTGAACCTACCTCTTCAGAAACGGAAATACCGGTATCTGATAATAAGGATGCTATACCAGTGCCTGTCGACAAACCAAAAGACGATAAAGTAAAACCAGTCGATACCAAGACCGATAAAACCAAACCGGTAGATAAGCCTTCTGAGCCTACCGTTGATAAGAAAACTCTTTTTCCCGGCAAGAATAACAAACCTTCCGGCGATGATAAAAACAAACCAGGAGACCCTGGAAATCCTCTTGGAAAAGACGGCAAGAAAGTAATCGGTAATCCAGGTTATGGGGATGATCCTAATGGTACCGGGGGTATATCTTTCGGAGAAGGACTTGGAGGATGGAGATTTAAGGATAACCCTATTCCCAAAAATTTACCTGAGGAAAGAGGTTCAATAGTTTTTTATATAAAAGTAAATGATGATGGCCTAATAATAAGCGCAAAGGTATTACAGAATAATGGAGTGAGTGTCTCCTCTGCAGAAATGTGTAGGGTAAGTATATTGAAAATGCCTTTAGAACGAATCAATGATGGGAATGTTCCACCATTCTCCGAAGGACCTGTAACTGTTCAATTAAAAGCCGAATAATCACCTTTGAATTACCAGGAAACAATAGACTATTTGTACAATAGTCTTCCCATGTTTCACCGCATTGGAGAAGCCGCTCTGAAGCCTTCTCTGGATAATACGATCAAGCTTTGCGCTCTTCTTGGTAATCCTCAGCACAAATTCAAATCTGTACATATTGCCGGTACCAATGGTAAAGGAAGCTCCTCTCACATGCTTGCGTCTGTTTTACAGGCAGCAGGATACAAGACAGGACTTTTTACTTCCCCTCATTTAAAAAGCTTTACAGAGCGTATTAAAGTCAATGGCAAGGATATTTCAGCTCAACGCATAGTGGATTTTGTTAAAAAGCATAAGCAAGACTTTGAAGAAATAAAGCCCTCTTTTTTCGAAATGACGGTAGCTCTTACCTTTGATTATTTTGCAGATGAAAAAGTTGACATAGCAGTGGTCGAAGTAGGCCTGGGAGGCCGCTTTGATAGTACAAATATTATTACTCCACTACTTTCACTCATTACCAATATCAGCTTTGATCACCAGAAGATTTTAGGAAATACTTTGCCCGAAATTGCCTCTGAAAAAGCAGGAATAATTAAAACCAATATACCTGTCGTGATCAGTGAATGCCAGGACGAAGTGAATCATGTTTTTCTAAAAAAGGCAAAGCAGCAAAGCAGTCTTTTAATTCCCGCTTCAGAGATTTATCATTTGAAAAATGATCGCCTCGAGCAGGGAAAATTGGTGGCAGATGTTTATAAGGGAAATGTTTTAAAATACAAAGACCTTGTTTGTGGTCTAGCAGGAAAGTATCAGCTCAAGAATATTGCGGGCGTGCTTTCATCCATAGATATGCTTATCAAAAAAGGATTTAATATTTCAGAAGAACATATTCGTAAAGGTATCTCGTCGGTCGTTTCCTTAACCGGACTAAAAGGCCGATGGCAGGTGTTGAATGAAAAGCCCCTGACCATTTGTGATACCGTACATAATGAAGGAGGTATTAAGCAGATAGTAGGACAAATAAACTCTATTCGTTATAAAAATTTGTTTTTTGTATTGGGCGTTGTCAACGACAAGGATATAACCTCCATTTTATCATTTCTTCCTAAAAATGCTTATTACTTTTTCTGCAAGCCAGATATTACAAGGGGACTTGATGCCTATGTTCTTTGTTCCAAAGCACAGGAATACTCTCTGAAAGGAGAAGTTATTTCTGAAGTAAAAAAAGCAGTTGCTGCCGCTAAATCCAAAGCCACTTCCGATGATCTTATTTTTATCGGTGGAAGTACATTTGTGGTGGCGGAGATAGAGGAATTATGAGTCCACGGTACATAGTCAATAGTACATAGGGCAACTTGTTAATTCAAGCCGGTTATTTTCCTTTTGCAATTTATAAAGCACAATCGCGGTGAATCCTGCCTACGATCATGTTTGATTCCTTGTGTCAAAAGAATCACATGGCAATTCTAAAGAAAGAGGTAAATGGGCTACAGGATGTCACAAAAAATTATTCGTTAAAGACAATACAATTAAAATTCAATTTGCTCCTTTAAGCATCGGAAGTAAAAAATTTAGGCCTGTCAGGGTTTTGTTGAGAGATAAAGAAGGAATTTATTCAGTAATCGCGATACTCCCCCTTTTTATTTCACAGTAAAATAATTAGAACTGACCCTCATCGCAGCATTGTCATTCAGCAGGAAACTTGTCTGTTAATTTCCCTACCATCAACAATCAAGTCCATAAATAATTTATGGCAGCTCTTAATCAACAAGACCCCTGCTGGATGACACTGAGGAACTGATGGCTGCCCACAGCGCTTTGCCTTTGTTGGTCTGTTTGTCATCTCGAGCGTAGCGAGAGATCCTGGCAAAGTCTAACTTATCTAAGATCTCTCGCTACGCTCGAGATGACGTAAAAAGTTGACGACTTATTTCTTTTTCTCTATCGGAAACTTTTTGAATATCGCTTTCACATCTTTCTCCAGAAAGCCTGTCAATTGCATTACGCTTCCCAATATCCTGCTTTTGGAGCCTGTCCATACAGCCTGGCGGCTGGCGGGATCAATGAATTCGATCTGAACTTTCAGCACATTCTGTTCTTCGGAAACCATATTGGTATTCTGCATAGCATTAGAGCCATAGGTGGAGGAATTAAAGCCGGGTTTAGTCCAGGAAAGGTCGGCGCTGTTATCCTGCTTTTCGAAAACCGCTTTCTGGCTTATCAGTATATCGGGTTTTACGGTATCCATCACAAATCCTCTTGCAGCCATTTCCCTGTCGATCTCTTTTTTTATGTCCAGGTCTAAAACTTTTTTTCTTGACTCGCGGTTGTATTCCGGTTTTTGATAGGGAACTGTAACCCAGGCATAGGTTTTATAAGCCTGAATTTTACTTTCATCTACTGAAGAGCTCACATCTACTGTGCAACTGTAAAGACTTAACAAAACAAAAGACAGGATTAGAGATTTTCTGATCAATTTCACGGGACTATAATTTGAAGATTTAACGCTTCAATGATACGAAAAAATGCCTCAGGGTATAATATAAATTGCAGGAAATAATTACATAGGGTGGGAAAGAATATGACAAAATCCTATAAGCATATAATTCTTTCTTCTTATGGAAAGAAAAATTCCGCCAGATGGTCTTCCAGCGGAATTTTTTATAATCTGCCCGATGCTTTCAGGCGCACATGCAAATGTTCTATTGTATCGGGTTCGTGTTTTTCTTCAAGGCCATTCAATTCTCTGAAGGTTTTAATTTTTGTCTCCAGATTGATAAGTCTCTTTCTCCTGTTCCAATTCCTCTCTCTCATAAATCTCCATCTTTTAGAACTACTTATTTATATAATTAAGTTAGGAAAGAATTTGTTTACCCGTTCAGTGGGTATTCCTTTGGACTTAGGCTAAGCATAAGGTGTTTTATTTTTTCTTCAGACAAGGGTTTTCTATAAAAACGTCCGATGCCAAGCCCTTTCATTTTTTCTTCTTCTTTGCTGCGCGTTGAGGTAGTAAGAACTACGATATTTATTTGATGATTAAGATTCAAATCGTTAAGTTTCTCTACAAAATCAAAACCATCCATAACGGGCATGTTGATATCCAGTAAAACCAGGTCGGGATACTGATCTCTCTTGCGGGATTTTTCAATGATGTATTGAAGGCCGTCCTGGCCATTCTTAGAAATATGAATGTTTTTGCAAATGCCTAATTTTTCGAAAAGGATGGTATTGATGAAATTATTTACAACATCGTCATCAATCAGTAATACTGTGTTTAATTTTATCATAGAAGCAAAATTGTATTAAAAATTATTGATTCCTTCTCAGAGGTTTTTTGTCAGCTCCAATCGGTTGGAGAGAAGGGAATAAAAGAAAGGAAATTTTATAATAGGGATATATTTTCCTTGCTGTTATGACCAAGGTAAGATGAATGGTTTTAAAATAATATGAAATATATCCTAGGATATTTCAAAAAGAATACAACATAAGATTATTCTCAATAAGAGGACATTTTCCGCAGTTCTACAGGATTTAAAATCAACATTCTTTTATCGAGAAAGTCTATGATGCCGTCTTTTCTAAACCTGGAAAGCATTTTAATAACCGTTTCCGGATTGGTACCAATCAGGTGAGCCAGCTCCGTTTTACTTAAGGGCAGCTGTATTAACATATTATTCGCCTCCTGGCTCTTCCCAAACTTTTCCATTAATATCAGTAGGTTGAATGCAAGCTTTTGCTGCAGGGAGTCGTGAAAAAGCTTTGTTTCCAGCATCAGCTTGCCTTTGCAGAGGTATCGGGCAAATTCGAAGGCTAACGTGCTGTCCTGTTTCATGATCTCCACAAAGGACAGAAGAGGAAAGCATGATAAGGTTACGTCCTCCAGGGCCACAGCCTCTTTTGTTGGAAAAGATTGCTCCAGCAATTCCCAGCCTATTAATTCGCCCGGACGGGAAATATAGAATATCCTGGGATTGCCACCCTGGTCATTTTTAAAAATCTTTACGCTGCCTTTGTGGACACAATATAGTCCGGACTGGCTTTTGCCGGGATAAAAAATAGAATCACCTTTTTGAAAATTTTTGATTTCCCGGATCGCATTAAGCTTGTGTAAAGTATCCAGTTTTAAATTGTTAAAAATCTCGCAGTCATTGCCAGGGATTTGTAATTTATCCATGATTCTAGCCTAAAAAATGTTCCACAAAAAACTTACACTATTTTCTAACTAAATGGTATTATATACCATAAATCATACATTAAATTAACCCTGTAAAAATAATATTGTTTTAAAAAAATATTAAAATATTATTTAAATGAATATTTTTTATATTAACAATAAAAAATTCACTCAATTTATGTATAACAATATTACATTGTATTTTTACAAATTAATGCCAGTATTTTGCACAAAAAGAAGGCTTTTAAATTGAAGTATTTCGTGTTGGGAAACCTGAGTTTATATGCCCGTTAAAATAAAAGCTCCCCAGTAATATGGATCCGGATACTTAAGCTTCAGGTTTTTCTGGGCATGTCGGAAGGCTTCAAATTTATGATTGGTTTTCAGGTAATGCTGATAAAACAAGATCATGAACTCTTTGGTGGCATCATCATCGACTTTCCATAAACTGGTCATGATACTTTTTGCCCCGGCAGCCCTGAAAGCACGCTGCAGGCCATATACACCTTCGCCTGCATCGAAATGACCAAGACTTGTTTCACAGGCAGATAAAACTACCAGAGAGGTATTTTCCAGGTTTAAATTCTGAGCTTCATAAGCGGTAAGAATACCGTCATAAGTATCTGGAAATTCTGCGGAAGAATAATAATTGATTACTCCTGACATGAGCAGACCTGAATTCACCATAGCATTGAAAACCCGGTAACCTTCTGTCGCATTGTATCCCGCCTGCGACCAGTAACCGTGGGTGGCAATATGTAAAATATCAGGGCTCTGCAGTGTATATACTTTGTCTTCGGTCGCATGGTCTTTGATAAAATAATTCACTTTAAATCTATACTTATCCATTTCACTTTTAATAGTCATCACTTCGACCTCGGTTCCGGGAAGGTCATTCACGGCATTGTCTCTGAAGCTTCTCACAAAAGAACGTGTGTTATTGTCTGAGACAGCAACTAAAGTTTTTCCGTCTGTATTCATTTTATAACTGGGCCTTCCGATTAAGACCGCATTTTGTATATCATCCGCTTTATGGTCACCGGAGACATCATTGCTGCCCGTGATGTATTGAATTTCTAACTCATCAAGCAAATATTCTTTTGAATCCGGATTGCTCAGGGTGGATATATTGATAAGATGATAAATTCCGTCAGGAGAAAAATAAATTTTCTTAATTCCATTCAACTGATCTTTAATCGGCTTCCAGTATTGATTGTATGAATCTTTGTCTTCCAGTTTATATTTGATGTTATTCTGATAAGATTTATAATATCTGTTGTCCAGTTCGCTGGCGAGGGCAGAGAGATAAACCACTTCCGGATATTGGCTGGTTTTGGTGATGATATAGGCGGCATAATAAGCTGTATCGGAATAATAAATCTGATCTCTCCACCTGAAACGGATGATTTCTACGGCTGCTTCACCTTCTTTTAGCTGATCACGGACTGACTTCCAGTCTACCGGAGTGATCTTTAAATATTTTTTAAAATCTTTCGCTTTAAGGCTCAGTTCATTTTCCAGGTGATTCACTTCTTCCTGTAGTTTTTTTAATTGTTCCTGATTGATGCCGGTCTTCTGTCCACCCGAAGGATCTTCCGTTTTCTGATACAACCTGATCAGCTCCTGTTTTTGGGCGATCCATTCATCATACATTTTATGAATGGCAGGATCATTGGCCTTTAAAAAAGCCTGCTTTCTTTTTTGTGTTCCCTTCAGAGAAATAGATTTGGTGAACAGCAAATTATTATATGCCTGTGCCACCAGTGCGGGAAAGTTTTCTGATTGCTTTTCTTTCGCAATTTTTACAAAGCTATGATAGTTGTCATATCCTTCTTTCAACCTTGAATTGTAATAAGTGATAAATGCTTTTTCGCCGAAGGTAAATATCACATCGTTGATCCATTCTGTATTCAATTTAAAAAGCTTATCATAGGCAGATTTTGATTTTTCATATTGCCTGTCACGCATGGTGAAATAAGCATAGTTGGAAAATGGCAGCGTAGCCTCCCGGAAATCTTTTGCACTTACTATATGATCCAGTATGGTTTTAAACTGTTCGTGGTATTGAGGAGATCCTAAAAAGCCAAGGTGCTGCGCCTTCATATAATTGATGGAGATATCGGCATACTGGCTGTAGCTGTTGTAATGTGTTTCAGTTTCTTTAATGTAATAGGATAGCGGTTGTTTCAGAGAAGATTTTTTTCCGGTCTTTACATAATACACAGGAAGCATTGAAAGAGGATACTGTATATTATTGGGATATTGTTTGTTGTTGCATTCTATCCATGCATAATGTGCAGAGTCGCGCTGCTTCCACAAAGCTTCTGCCGTCTTATATTCTTTCAGCATTTCCTTCGCAAAAGCTCCATACGTAAAACGTATCATGGGGAAAGGATCACAGGCAGCGCCTTTATTGAAAAGCTTTTCCATATAGTTATACTGCTCTTCTGCAGCAAGAAAATAAGAATTGTAATCGCCTATGGAAAGATAGTAAACCATCTTGCTGGTAGCGGCTTCAGATTTATAAGAGCTTCTGAACATTTCATTAGCTTCAGAAGAGAGCTTTTCCATTTTCTGAATGAATTCTTCTGCTTTCAGATAATCTCCTGAGCGGGAAAGAAAATTGGTGTAATAGGAAAAAGTGTGAAATTCCTCTTTGAGATTACCTGTTAGGCGCTGGGCCTTTTCATAATTTTCTTTTGCTTTTCTGAAGTCGCCGTTTCTTTCAAAGGCATAAGCGATCCAGGTGTAATTATTAAAATTCTGAAGAGAAGGATTTTTAGTAAGGAAGTTCAGCGCTTTGCTTGCGTTGTCAGGATCAGTGGTAGAGAATAACGCAGGATAATAAACAGCATTCCATTGACTGAGGGCATCACCTCCGGTATTAACAGCTGTGTTTGTATTGGTATTGCCCACCATTTCAGCCATTAGCTTATCGGCTTTTTCTTTACATGCTTTTGCCAGCGCAGCATCTTTAGCCTGGTTCTCAAATATCTGCTGCATCATGAGGTAGTTGGTATAGGTCTGCAGCTCTTTCTTTTTTTCCGCCATCTGGTATAATTCTTTCGCCAGTTCCAGCGCTTTCTTTTCATCATTGACATTCATATAAACCTCTGTAAGCTTGTTCATAAAGTCGTCCTGGGTTTGTGCAGATACTTTGAAGCTTATGATCAAAAGGAATAAAAAAGTAATTATTAATGTATGCATATCATCAGTGAAAATTTTGTGGTGAAACCAAAGAGATACTCAATAATCTAATGTCTAATAGCCCATTTGTGAAAACCTTTTTTATTACCTCAATACTTCCTTTCTCCTAAAAGAGAAGGAAAAAAAAGAGTTTTTAGAGATGCCTAATGAATCTTTTATCATCACAAATATCAGAATTATATATTTCCAGTAAAGCTGTGTTTGTAAGAAAACAGGGTATGGACAACTTTTTTTTTATATAAATTTCTGTTTTACATAAATAAAATTTTTATCGATAATTTACCGTGCTTCATATAATATTTTATTGCACTAAACCATTTTTTTATGTTTAAACACACAATAAAAGGACTTATAATCCCATTGATAAAGTACAATTATTTATAATTTATTTGTGAAAATCATTTAAATATATCACGTTATAAAATGTAATTTTTTAGCAAATTCCTTATTTTAAATAGTTTCAAATCAGAACAGGCTGACACCCTTATCATTTTTTAGTCTAATTATTGCTGACTTTAATCGAGTACTCCAGGCTTTTAGTATAATATTAAAATCCCGTGATCAAAAAACGAGTATATTGTACTAAAAGCAAGTATAAAATCTGTAACCTGAACACTGAGATTCTCAGTGATAACAAAATGAAAAGTCCCATTTTCCTCCTTTTATTTAGTTTCTTCTACTTTCAATTATCAGCCCAAACCCTTACTGTGAATAGCGG
The DNA here is from genome assembly GCA_019746425.1 of Cytophagaceae bacterium. Lineage (GTDB taxonomy): Bacteria > Bacteroidota > Bacteroidia > Cytophagales > Cytophagaceae > JAIERY01. The sequence continues at coordinate 6,376 of JAIERY010000431.1, read as the reverse complement.
GAATAGCCCCTATACCATCTCCAGTAATATTACCTATACCAGTGTCACCGTAACTGGTGGCGGTAATCTTATTATTAATTCGGGAGTGACATTAACTATTACCGGAACAACCGGACCTTTATTTACCATATCATCTAACGGAACAGCGGTGGATAACAACGGCACAATCGTTGTTGGTAACATAGGGAATTCTGCGGCCAATACAGTAATGACAATGACTCAGGGATCTGTTTTGAATATGCCTGCAGGTTCATTGCTAACAGTAAATGGGTCTTTCACGACTGCAAACAGCGCAGCTCTGGAAATTGATGGCGCCATACAGGTGAATGGAAACTTCACGAGCAACAATACGTCCGCCATTAATGGAAGCGGGTCTATCAATACCACAGGAACACTTATCACTAATAATACCTCGACCGTTTTTGGAAGTGGAGGAAACTGTAATACGGGTCCATGCTCCGGAAGCAACTTGTGCGGATTCACTGTAAGTATTTCAGCAAATCAAAGCATCTGTTCAGGAACGACAGCTGCCATACTGACAAGTTCTACTACAGCAGTAAGTCCAACCTATAGATGGCAATCAAGCACTACAGGCGTTCCAAGCAGTTTTGCAAATGCTACAGGAACCAATACTAATGCAACGTATGCTCCCGGTGCACTCGCAGCTACCAGATGGTACAGATTACAGGTAACATCCGGGGGCTGCACACAATACGGAAACACTATAAAAGTTACAGTGAACACGACAGGCGCAGCAAGCGTTTCCGTGACTGCTTCTTCAACTTCGATCTGTGCCGGCACCAATGTGACTTTTACAGCAACTCCTACGAATGGCGGAACAGCGCCTTCGTATCAGTGGAAACTAAACAATGTGAATGTAGGAACCAACAGCGCTACTTATTCTAATTCAAGCTTAAACAATGGTGATGTGGTAAGATGTGTAATGACATCCAACTATACTTGCCTTGGTGCTAACCCTTCGGTAGTTAATTCCAATTCCATCACTATGGTGGTGAATCCTTATCAGACTCCTTCTGTTTCTATCAGCGCATCTGCTACAACAGTTTGTACAGGAACCAACGTTACATTCACCGCTACGCCGGTTAACGGAGGCACGCCGCCTTCTTACCAATGGAAACGCAATGGCGCGAATGTAGGAACCAACAGCGCTATTTACAACAGCAGCACACTGGCAAATAATGATGTGATCTCCTGTGTTATGACTTCAACGTATGCTTGTCCGAATGCACCGACGGCAACTTCCAATTCCATTACCATGACCATCAATACCACACCGGCTATTACAACTCAGCCGGCCAATCAGACGGTATGTGAAGGAAGCACGGCAACATTTAATGTTACCGCTACAGGTACAAATTTAAATTACCAGTGGAGAAAAAATGGTGTCAATATTACCGGCGCTAATTCATCCAGCTATACTACGCCAGCGCTTGGCACAGGTGATGGCGGCGATACCTACAGTGTGGTCATCAGTAATACCGGATGTGCGCTAAGAACAAGCAACAATGCTACTTTAACAGTAAATACACCTCCGACTTTTATTATTGATCCAACCAATCAGGCGGTATGCAGCGGAAATGGCGCTGTCTTTTTTGCCATTGCATGGGGCTCCGGTACTACTTATCAGTGGAGAAAAGACGGAGTTAATATTTCAGGTGCCACCGCTTTTATTTATGTAATTGGCACTACCAATGCCGGACATGCAGGAACTTATGATGTAGTGGCCACCAGAAATGGTTGCTCTGCAATAAGCGCTCCGGCAACCTTATCTATAAACACTGCACCTGTCATTACTCTTCAGCCGGTTAGCCAGGGAGTATGCGTTGGCAGCACAGCTACATTCAGCGTTGCTGCTACTTCCGGAGCTACGCTTACTTATCAATGGAGAAAAAATGGAACAAATATCTCGGGAGCAACAGCGAGTTCATATACAACACCTGCTACAGTCATAGGAGACAATGGTGCATTGTACAGTGTAGTGATCACAAACACATGCGGAAATATCACCAGCAGCAATGCTACTTTAACAGTAACAACACCAACTACCATTTCTCTGCAGCCAGCAAGTATAAGCAAGTGTCTGGGTGCTGCTGCAAATTTCACTGTAACGGCAGCTGGCACAGGCTTAACTTACCAATGGAGAAAAAATGGCAGCAATATTTCCGGAGCTACCAGCGCAACTTACTCCATTGCCTCAACAGTAAGCACTGATGCCGCAAACTATGATGTGGTGATTACCAGGAGCGGATGTTCTGTTACAAGCAACACCGCAAGCCTTACCATTACTACTACCAATATATGGTTAGGAGTAACCAGTACAGATTGGTTTAACCAAACTAACTGGGGTTGTGGCATTATTCCTACGACAAATCTTGATGCAATCATACCTGCTTCATTACTGACATATCCTAATGTAAATGGAACAGCTAATGCCAAAAGCATTACTATTGCTACAACAGGGTCTGTAACTATGGCTAACGGGTCATCTCTTAATGTTGCCGGGGATTTCACCAATAACGGAACCTTTACATCGAACACCAGCGCGGTGAGTTTTAATGGTTCTGCTGCACAGGTAATAAATGGAAGCAGCGCTACAACATTTTCCAGTCTTAACATCAATAATACAACGGGAGTAAGTATTGCCAAAGATGCCAATCTAACCAGCGAGTTAACACTTGGCGCTAATGCAAAATTCACTACTACAGGATTTGTATTTACGTTGGTTTCTACGGCAAGCGCCACTGCGAGCATTGCCGCCATACCGGCAAGCGCTACGTTTACCGGAAATATCAGAATGCAAAGATATATTCCTCCCAGCGGCAGATACTGGTATCACTTATCTTCACCGGTAAGCACGGGAACAGTAGCTCAATGGCAAACCGGCGCTCCTACAGGTGGATTTTATGTGACAGGTCCTTTTACAGGTGCCAGCAATCCAGGAAATGGAGTAGTAAAAACAGGAGTATCAGCTTATAGCTGGAATGCTGCAACAGCAACGTGGACTGGATTTCCGGTTAGCTCCAACACTGAAGTAATTCAACCGAGAGCTGGATACAGGGTATTTATAAGAGATGGGAATGCCGCCTATAACGGTGGCAATACAACCGCTAAAACATTCTCCTTGATAGGACCTCCCAATACAGGAGATCAGACTTTTTCATTGCCTTATAGTCCTACGGGAGGAAATCCAGCAGGAGGCTGGAATCTTATAGGTAATCCATATCCTTCTAATATCAACGGTAATCTTAACAACAGTGCCTGGACAACCAAAAGCAATCTTGATGGTTTCGCTACCTACATGTGGGATTCTGATCAGAGAAGGTATGTGTCTTGCAATGGAGGGCTGGGCAGCTGTGTGATACCTTCTTCACAGGCATTCTGGGTAAAAGTGAATCCAGGAGGAGGTACGCTTGTGGCCAGTGAGAATGTAAAAACTACCGGATCACTCGCCCTGTATAAAAAATCAGCGACAACCGCCAATTACATACCTGTAGTTTTAACGAATTTACAATACGGTGAGAAAGATGTTACCTATCTGAGATTTGAAGACGATGCTACCGGTAATTTTGACAATCAGTATGATGCTTATAAGCTGGATGTAGTTTCTACAGGAACTTCCAGTTCCTATGTATTGGTGTCGAGCATCATGGATAATAATAATACAGAGTTGTCTATCAATGCAAGAACAACACCTGCTGTAAATGATACTATTCCGCTTAATGTTGGCGGCTATGATGGTTCACATACGCTCGACTTCTCAGACAGAACCAGCCTGAGTGATGATTATAATATGCTGCTCATAGATAAATATACAAATACGGTTACAGATATTGATCAGAACCCGGTATATACATTCAGTATTCAAAGTACCATCGCTGCCACAGCCGGAAAGAGATTTAAAATAGTATTCTCTTATACGCCTGAAAATTTAACCGCTGTTACTCCTGCAGCATCTGTAAAAACTTTAAATATTTATCCTAACCCTGCTTCAACAGGATACTTTATCATTAACATAAATCAAAATAATGATGATGTTAAAGTAACTATCTGCAATATGTTAGGACACCAGGTATTTGAAAAAAATTACTCAGGAAAAGACCAGATTAAAGTAGAATTCAACAAGACTCTGCCTGCAGGAACGTATGTGGTGACAGTAAAAACAGGAGAGGATATAAGCAGATCAAAATTGGTAGTAGAATAATCCCTGCTCTTTTTCAGAATTCCAGAAGAAATAAAAAAGCACAAGCATAAGCCTGTGCTGAATAATTTACAGAAGCAAAATTTTAATATTTATTTTTCTTTGCCTGTTTCTCTGCTCTTTTTTCTTTTAAAGTTTTAGCAGGTTTTTTCTTTTGTTCTTTTTTAGCGTCCTGAGCTTTAGACATGATGTTATAAGTTTTAGGTGAAGTGTAAATATATTTCTTTTAATTTAATTTTTAACGGGATAAATAAAAAATTGTTGTCCTGGTTTATTAAACAGCATGAATTTTGTGGACATATTAATATGAGAATATTAGTCCGCTTCAGTCTCTTTACCTTACTTTTTTCTTTAATTACATCTTCAGGCAATGCCCAGATCAATGAAATATACGGCGAACTGAATAAGGATAAAAAATCAAAAACTTCCAATACTTCCTATTCCTCAAGTTCCAATCCTGATCCGGGAGTAAGCACCCTGACAGGCGCCTTTTTCATTTTTGACTTTTTCCGTTTTGCCGGCCAGGGTTTATACTTTGCACAAAAAGCAGCACTGGATGCGAGGAAAAATCACAGAGAAATTACCTCGCTGGAAGCAGGGTTTTATGGCGGATACTATCCCAGGATGGATGGCTTTTTTTACGGGCCTCAGGTAAAAGCCAACTGGGGAATATTTTCCACAGAGTTCAGGCAGCAGCGAATTGTCGACGGTACGGGAATACTGGATACTTATGACTGGCAGGTGATCAAATTTAATGTTCCTACACACCCCGTGGGTTTTAGCACGGGATTGGGTTTTTCAAGAGTGCCTTATTCAGAAATAACTTACCTGGAATATTCTGTAAACGGATATGTGAGATTTTTAAAAAACAGATCCGTAGCTGATATAGGGTACCGCGCCACAGAAAGAAACAGCAGCAATATCAGGTTCAGGAGAGAATTTAAAATTACCCTTGATTATGAGCTTGGAAAATTTGCTACAGGAAAACAAAGTAACCTAAGATTCTGTCCTATGGCAGGATTTACCTATCAGAGCTATTTCAACCGGATTAACCAATATTATTTTATAGCAGGACTCAACCTGAAGCTATATTAAGATTATTTCAGTTTCATTTCTTTTTTTGCATATTCCATTTTGGATTCACTCAATACAATTGCGCCGCCGGTACGAAGCACAGCCACATAATATACTTTACCTTTTTCCGGTTTTAAATTCAAACTGGTATTTGTAGTATTGCTGCCTTCATTTACAGAAATAAGCGTTACTTCTTTTTTATCGGACGCTATCACATATGAACTGTTGTTTTTCATTTCATATAAAAATTCTCCGTCAGAAACTTTTATAAGCAGGTTCAGGCCGGTCACATTAAAAGGACGGAATAAATAAATTACGGCTGCATTTTCTTTGGCTTCGGGCAGGGGAGATACTGAGGTTATTTTAATAAGCTTCAGATTTTCAGTATTTATTTCTTTTGCTTTGGCATCAGCTTCCAGGCGTTCTATGGCCGGCTTTCCGGCAAACTCATTTTTCTCCATCAGGTTTACTGCATTCATGTTCTGCATCTCCGCCGCTATATAATAAGTCTTTCCTTTTTCAAGCCTGAGCGATTTTGATCCGATATTATTGGGTGAAGCAGCAAGCCTGATGGAATCGGCATTGATATTTACTATATGATAAGATCCATTTATCAGAATGAATTTCAAAGTATCATTCACTGTCACTTCACAGGGTGTATTGGCCATTACAAGATTTTTCAGCCGGTAAAAGTAAACAGTAGACGACTGAGCGAAAGAATTAATCGCAAAGCAACAAATAAGTACAGCAACAAAATTTAACTTCTTTAACATATGCTTATATTTTGAGGATATAAAATGCAAAAAAAACATGATAAGTAAAAGTCAAAATCTGTATCTTATATTTAAATGATTTTAATATGAAATGCCCCATGAGCGGCGCTCAAAATGAGAATATATATAAGGGTATTCCATGTGACAATTAAAAATAAATTATTTACACATGAAAAGAAAATCAAGCTGGAAGATAAGATTGCAGCATTTAATGAGAATTGAAATCAGCCAATGATACCCAGTTGAGTTTATCAATTTAGGCACTATAGATTATGAAAATTATATTGAATATTATTTAAATATTGATGGT
>JAIERY010000107.1 GCA_019746425.1 Cytophagaceae bacterium | reverse complement strand
TTCTTCATTTCTCAACATGCACTTGCTGCAGAAAAGCCAATTGTCTGGGAAGCAGAATTTTTAAAAATTGAAAAAGAATATGTTAAAGGTGACTATAAAGTTGTTGTTAAAAAAAGCGAAGCGCTGGTAAAGAAAATTGAAAAAAAGATGGGCAGTGAAAGCCCTGTTCTTGCACGTGCCCTTGCACAATTGGCAAAGATATTTGAGGGACTTGGAAAATATGCTGAGTATGAAAATAAAATCGCTCTTGCAGTGAGCACATTAAATAAATCAAGTAAGGAGAATAGTGAAGATTATCTGAAAGCTATAGGAGAAATTACAGAAGCGTATATGCAATATGGTGATTTTGGAAAGGCCGAGGAAACGATTGAAAAAGGAATTAAGTTAATAAGCGAAGTAAAAGTAAAAGATTCTGTTCTGGTTAATGAGCTTAAATATAAGCAGGCCAGGACTTATTATGGGCAGGGATATTTATTAAAAGCGGAAAATTTAATTAAAGAAGTTATTGTATTTAAAAAATCAAGAGTAGTTAATAAAGAACCATATATAGATGCGAAAGGTAAAACCAAATACACCAAATTAAAATCTACGGAAGTAGATAGCAGAGCCAGGGCTGCTGCAGAGGCAGAAAATTTATATGGTTTAATTGCTTTAAAAAATTATAATTTCCTCAAGGCAGATTCTCTTATTAAAGCCAATGGAGATTATGTAAAAGGTAAACTCAGTCGTAAGGATGTTGCCTGGGTAGAACATGTGTATCAGGAGGGATTGTACAGCGAAGGTTTGGAAAGATTTTCAGAAGCTAATGACCGATTTCAACGTGCAGCCAAAAGTGTTGTCGCCACTAAGGGAGTACGTTACAGGCCCGTGAGTAAGCAAGCTATCAGAATTCAGGAAAACAGGGTAAGAGCACAAAAAAGACTTAGCTACGACACACAGGCCAAAAAGAGAGAAAAGATATATGAAGTGAGGGTAACCAGATATTATGGAACTAAAAGCCCTTATTACGCTAAAGATTTATTGATGGAAGCGGAAGGATATCTCTTCACCAAAAATTACAAAAAAGCCGAAAACCGTGTGATGGAAGTGTTGAACGACCCTGATTATTTTCCTAAAAATCATCCATACAGAATTCAGGCTTTAGAGCTATTGTACCAGATAGGTATTAATTCTGATCAGTTTGACAAAGCGGAAAAATCCCTGGAACAAATCATAGAAATAAAAAAGGCTTTGCATGGAGAAAAAGCGCCTGTATATCATTTGGCTAAACTGCAGCTTGCCAATTATCATGTACAGTACTCCAGTAAATTCAAAAAAGCAGAAGAGATCTACGATGCTTCCTTAAAAAGCATAGAACCCCAGCTGGAACATAGGGATAAAAATTATATTAATTATGTATATAACTATGCTGCCTTATATGAATACACTGACAGGTTTGAAAAGGCGCTGACAAATCTTGAAAATGCATTGGCAGATGTAAAAAAGAATTACGGGGAAAATTCTCCTAAATATGCTACCGCTCTGGAAAGAATAGCCAATGTATATATTGATCTGGGAAGGTATGCTGATGCAGAAAAAAATCTTAGTAAGGCAGCTGAAATTTTTAAGGAGAAGAGTACAGAAAAAGATGCAAAGGATTATTCTCATGCCTTGATGACCTATGCGAGGTTGTATATTATTCAGGGAGAATATTATGAAGCGCGTAAGGTTATCAATAAAGCCATTTCAAAACAAGGCGGATTAAGTGACCAGTTGAGACTAACTGACGCAATCGATGAACTTGCAACCTATAATATAGAAATAGGCAAGTATAGGGAGACAGAAGTGAATTTGAAAGAATCCATTGCTCTTAAGGAAACTAAATACGGCAAAGAGCACAGAACCCTGGTGACTCCATTGAATCAGCTTAGTCATCTTTACCTCATTACCGGAAATTACATAGAATCAGAAAAATTAGCGAAGCGTGCCGCACAGATCAGTATCGGTATTTTCGGAGATACTTCCATAAAGTTTGCAGAGAGTCTTACTTTGCTAGGAAATATTTATGCTTCCATCGGTGATTATGAGAAAGCAGAGGAAGCCTCTGAAAAAGCCCTTAAGATTAAAAAACATCAATATGGTCCCCAGCATATTCAGGTAGCGCTGGCATTAAATAATATCGCTTTGATCAAATATTATAATAATGCAAACCTGGAAAAAGTAGAATCTATTTTAAAGGAAGCCTTAAAAATAGCTAAAAATAATGTAGGAGAGAATCATCCGAACTATGCAAGTATTCTGACCAATCTTGCACAGTTTTATCTGGAAACAAACAGGGTTGATGAAGCGGAAAAGCTGCTTGTTCAGGCCAATCAGATCTGGAAAAAGAAATTTGGCGAATACAATATTCACAATGCAGAGAATTTATTTATGAAGGGCAATGCGGCATACAAGCGCGGCTCTTTCACAGAAGCAAAAGAAAATTATACTGATGCAAAGAATATTTTTTTAAGAGTATTTGACAATGAGGCTCATCCCGGTTATCTGGAAGCTGTAGGTAGAATAGGACAAATGAATTATATCCTAGCCGAGTATAAAGATGCAGTAAGAAATCTTAACACAGTGACTACGGCTCACTTGTCTTATATTCAGAATTATTTCCCTTCTCTTTCTGAAAGAGAGAAAACTAAAGTGTGGAGTAAAATGCAGAAGGATTTTGAGTTTTATAACACCCTCGCGGTAAAGCTTCAGAAAGATAACCCTGAACTAGTGTCGAATGTATACAATTTTGCTTTATCGACTAAAGCTTTGTTACTAAGTTCCTCTATTAAAGTAAGACAAAGGATTATGGCCAGCAATGACACTGAGCTGATCAAGAAGTTTGAAGACTGGCTGGCCAAAAAAGAATTTCTTACTTCCGCTATTTCCATGACTGCAGAGCAAAGAAAAGAAGGAGGAATCGATTTAAAAGCACTGGAAGGTGAGATTGAAAACCTGGAAAAAGAACTCAGTGATAAATCTGAATTGTTTGCTGAAAACTTCCGTAAAAAAGAGACTTTCGACTGGAGAGAAATTAAAAAGAACTTACTGGAGAATGAAGTAGCAATTGAAATTATCCGTTTCCGTTATTTTAATAAAAGCTACACGGATACTGTAATGTATGCTGCCTTGATCATCAGCGCTGAAACAAGATCTAATCCCGGCCTGGTGCTGATAGAGAACGGGAAAGACCTGGAGGAGAAATCCCTTAAGTATTATCGTAATGCCATGAAATTCAGAATTCAGGATAAGAACTCGTATGATAATTTCTGGAAGCCGATAAAACCTTTTGTAAAAGACAATGCGAAAGTCTTTATTTCACCGGAAGGAGTATACAACCAGATCAACCTGGAAACTTTGATGGCAGCAGATAATACATATGTGCTGGATAAAAATGAAATAGTGCTTGTAAGCAATACCAGGGATCTGATAGGAAGAAAAGCTGCCCTGGAAAAAGCCAGAAAGAAGAAAGAATTCAATGACAATAAAAACAACAAAATAGTGCTTTTGGGAAATCCCGATTATTATTCATCTGACTTTGCAAAAAATGATTCTGTTAATATTGATGTGATTTTAGAAAGAAGCGGCGACGGCAGCAATAAAGTTTCTCAATTGCCGGGTGCAGAGAAAGAGGTGAGAGATCTTTTTGAATTGTTGCAAAAAAGCGGCTGGACCAGCGAAGCTTATTTTAACAAAGATGCTACCGAAAGAAAAGTCAAAGAACTTTCGGGTATTAAGGTATTTCATATTGCCACACACGGCTTCTTCCTGGAAGATGTAAAGCAGGGAGCAGATATGGATGGTATCAATAAAAACAGGGCCGTACAAACACCGCTGCTGCGTTCAGGTCTTTTATTGAAAGATGCCGGGTATCTTATTAAAAATAATAGCGTGCATGAATTTAATGCTGCAGATGGTGTGCTTACTGCTTATGAAGCAATGAACCTCAATTTTGATAATTGCGACCTGGTAGTGCTCAGTGCCTGTGAGACGGGATTAGGAAAGGTGCAATTAGGCGAAGGGGTATATGGATTGCAGAGATCATTCCTGGTGGCCGGAGCGCATACCATTGTAATGAGTTTGTTTAAGGTAAATGACGAAGTGACCCAGGAATTGATGACTACCTTCTACAAAAACTGGATTGCTACGGGAGACAAGAGAAAAGCTTTCATAGAGGCGAAGAAAGCCGTGAAAGAAAAATATAAGGATCCTATTTACTGGGGCGCGTTTATAATGGTGGGGCTGGATTAAATAATTATGAATGTTGAATTGTAAATTTTGAATTAGAAAAAGCATGAAGAAGTATATAATGGCTTTATTATGCTTTTTCTTTTTTTACAATGTAGTTATGGCTTGTTCGGGTGAAGGGGCAGGCCAGGAGATATATGAAAACCAAAGGTTTGGTACAATAGCTTTATTAATCTCTGTTGTTTTATCCGCTCTGATTATTTTTTGCAGATACGATCCAGGCTTTACAACTATATAATAAATCCCTTCTCCATAATTTTCTTATTAATAATTCATCCGTTTTGGTGGCTGGGCGCATATAGCGGTGATTGTGGCAAATCTTTATTTCAATATTCATTGTATCATTTAATTCTTTCAGGAGTGATTCTCCTTCTTACGGCATTTTTCTATCTTAAAAAAAGACGAATATGTTAATCCTAACGGATATTGTTGATTGAGCCGATTTCAACAGACTGTATGCATCAGGAGATGATTGGGAAGGACTAATGGATGGCAAATAAAAAAGCCCGAAGTGATTCGGGCTTTTTTTATATTTAATAGTTTTTTAAGTCTTCTTATTTTGCCTGAGCAAGGTTATTTCTTTGTAAGAATTGTCCGTAAGCTACTTTGAAGTCTTCCACTTCTGGCTCTAGTTTGATAGCAGCCTCATAGTTTGCAAGAGCATCTAAAAGCAGTCCGTTTTCTTCGTAGAAAGAAGCAAGAACAATCTTGTTAAGAGCTGTTTCTTCGCTCAATTCTGATTTCATATCAGCTACAGCCTTCTCAAGGTTTGGAGCTTTTTCTTCGTCTACATATTTAAGGATGCATGCTTCAGATTCAGTTTTGTCATTGCCTTTTGCAACTACTTTCCACAACAGGTTTTTCTCTGTTTTGAAGTTTAGTTTCTCAAGATCAACTAAAACAGAAGTTTCGTTAGTCTCTACTGAGAATACAGGCTCTTCGCCAAGGTTTGTAAGTGTTACTACATAAGAAGTAGCCTCAGAAACCGGCATCCACTTCAGCATTACCGGAGAAGACAGCGTGTAAACTTCTTTAGGAGTTAATACAGTGATTGGATTTGCGCCAGGAGTTGGTGTAGCTCTGGTTACCGATCCTGTTACCTGCATGTATTTGTATCTGTTTTTTGCCATGTCCTCATCTTTTGAGGCAATTTCTCCAGCGACAAAATCAACATATTTTTTAGACACAGTAGCGTTTTGAGCAGCAACTTCGCTCGCTAGTTTGCCTACCTCGTAAGTTCCGGCTTTTTTAAGCTCGATGGTTTTTCCACTTTTATGAGCTAAGCCTAAATAGGAACCTTCTCCGACAATGATTTTATCATCTTTAAAAAGTTTTTTACCCACTAAAACGGGTTTTTGCTCTGAGGAGCCTGGTGAAACAACTTTGGTAGTGCCTTTAGAAGCTAAAACTTTGAACATTTCGTCCTGAGCGAATGTCAGGCTGGAAACAAGCAAAAGGCAAATAAAAATACTTAAAAACTTAGGTTTCATAGTCGTAACGGTTTGTAACTGTTTAATTACTTGGTAAATATAGCTATTTTTTATTTAAAAACTGGAATTTTCTTACCGAATCTGACGATTGTCGGTTTGGCAATCCCATAATATATTTCAATCAAATTACCTGTCAAGAATAATGCCACAGATGCAATAGTTACATCAATTTTGTAGTTATATTCATTAAATACCAGGAGCACTACAAGCATTAATACGACTATTTCTGCTAAGGTAATCAAAAGGCTCAATCCATCGTACCAGAGCTCCATTTTGTAGTATAAATAAGAGAAAAACCACACATTCAGGAATACAAAAATAGCCGATAATAACCAATTCAGCCAATCAGGCATATCATTGATATAATTTTCATTTAAAATCATAGAAACCACATTGGCGTGAACTACTACTCCAAACATGTCTGGATTAGCTTTTCCTATATAATTGTAATTTAAAGGCGTAAAAAATATGTCTGTTGCAGATCTCTCTCCTAATGTATCACCCATAAATCCCATAATCACGATCTTATCTTTTAATATTTCAGGTTCAAATTGTCTTTGAGTTACTTGCTGCCAGTCCAGAGCAAAGAAGGCGATTTTAGAGTTAGAAGAAACTCCTGCCTGACGTGTATCTATATTTCCTAAAAAATTTATAGGCTCCACATCTTTTTCTCTTTCCATTAATTTTTTCACCTTCTCCGGAGCATAAACAGACGCAATTTTTACAGGAAATGAGTAAATAACAGAATCTTTGTTTAGAGATTTAAAATGCGAAGCGTCTTCTTCCCATGAATAATATTGACCATCCACTATGGTATCTTCAATATATTTTTTCATTACAATACCATACTGAGGGGCCTTATCTTTTATGATGCAATCACGCGAAGTTTTAAATACATCCTTTCCTTCTGTAATCATATCCGCAAATCCATGCATGGCATGTTGCATAAACATGGGCTCTGTGAATTCCATACTATCGATAGTTTGGGTTTCCGGATTTTCAAGCAAACCACTCACTAGCACCAGATTGCCTGTTTTAGCAAAAGCTTTGGAAAGAGCAGAATCCGTATCAGGATGTCTTCTGCCATGAAAAAAAGCATCTATACCAATAACCTTTGGCTTTCCTTCATTTAAAATGTTTATCATCTTGGCAATGGTATCTCTCCCCTGATAACCAATGTTTACCATTACAATGCGTTCATCCACTTTAGGGCTTTCTCTGAGCTGAGAAAATACTATATCAGTCAGTTTAAAGTCTCCGAATGCCTTTGCTATTGGATTAAACAAATCGGAATTAAACTGTATAAAAGACAACAAGTATATGGATATTCCAATAAATAAGGTGGCAAAGAAACTATCGATGAATAAGCCTTTTTTCTTCATAATTAAGGGTTACAGTTTGAGACAGAAGGTAAATTTAATATTTTTTTAGTTAGAATTTTCTCAAATTGGCTTAAAATCTCGGGTTTTGATCATACGGATAAAATGAATAAACGGTTATCCACAAACGAACTATTTGAAGGAATTATTTCGGGTGAAAGAAACATCCTCAGTAAAGCCATTACTCTTATAGAAAGTCAGCTTGCTGAAGACCAGGAAAGGTCACGTGAACTGCTTGAAAAAATTATGCCTCTCACCGGCAAATCCCTGCGCATTGCTGTGACCGGAATACCTGGCGCCGGTAAAAGCACTTTCCTGGAGGCCCTGGGAAAACATCTCACTTCTCAAAATATAAAAGTAGCAGTACTGACAGTAGATCCTTCGAGCCTAAGCTCTAAGGGAAGTATACTCGGAGATAAAACAAGAATGGAGGAGTTGTCCAGGGATCCTCTGGCTTTTATCCGCCCTTCGCCTACAGGCAATTCTTTGAGCGGTATCACCCGCCGGACGAGGGAAACAACTTTGTTATGTGAAGCAGCCGGCTATGAAGTGATACTGGTAGAAACAGTCGGAGTTGGTCAGGTAGAAACCCAGGTGTATGAGATGGTAGATCTTTTTCTCTTGATCCTGATCACCGGGGCGGGAGACGAACTGCAGATAATGAAAAAGGGAATTATAGAACTCGCCGACATAATTCTGATCAATAAAGCAGATGGAGAAAATCTGCAGCATGCACGAAGGCTTAAAAAAGAAGTTGAAATGATGGTAGAAGTACTTCCGGAAAAAATGCAGGGATTCAAGCCGCCGGTTATGACAGTTTCTTCTCTGGAAAAAAATGGCATTGCCGAAACCTGGAATGCACTTTTAAAAGTTTCTTCAGATTTTAAATCGAAGGGGTATTTTGTAAATAACAGAATGAATCAGAATATCCAATGGATGAAACAAGCTTTGCTGGAATTGCTACAGGAGGAATTTTATCATTCGGAAAATGTAAAAAAGAATTATCCACAGATAGAAAAGGAAGTATTGCACGGAAAAATCCCGCCTATTCATGCTGCCTTGAAATTGTTGAAAATTTTTAGAGAGGAGCGGTAAAATATCTTTCCAAATCTTATTTTTTTTGATATTTTTACCATAATTCAATTACCAATTTTAAAGGCCTGTAGCCCAATGACAAAAACACAGCAGATTTATTCTAATTATACAGAGGAAGATCACAGAGTATGGACTATTCTCTTTAGCAGAATCATGCAAATGCTTCCTGAAAGTGCAGATTCCTTAGTATTTGAAGGATTAAAAAAAATCGGCTTTCCTGCTGATCATATTCCGAATTTCAGTGAGATCAATGAAAGGTTGAGCATATTTACAGATTGGGAAATTGTTCCTTTGGAAAATATGGTAGAGGATAAAGAATTCATCGGTATGCTTGCCGACAAAAAATATCCATGCCGTACCTGGATAAGAACTGCTGATCAGATGGATGCAGAGATTGATGAATATGATATCTTTCACGACGTGATAGGACATACTCCGCTCCTGACAAGACCAAATTACTGCAATTATTTGCAAGGGCTTGGTCAGCTTGCGCTGGAATACATCAATAACGAAGAAGCTATTTCAGTACTTAAAAGAATTTACTGGCATACGATACAATTCGGATTAAAAGTATCTGAAAATGAATTGAAAGTTTACGGCGCGCACCTTCTTTCCTCAAGAGGTGAGACAGCTTACTCCTTAAGCGCCGGCGTACCAAAATACGATTTCAATATCCCTGTGATCATCGACACTCCTTATATCAAAGGAAGATATCAGGAAAGATATTTTGTGATTGATAATTACGAACAGCTTTACAACAGTCTGCCTGAGATCAGGAAAGAATTAAAAAACAGGATTAAATAATTTTTATTTTCAATGAGCCAGGAATTCAAGCCTGTAAGCTACTCGGTTACTACCATTACAGAGCTGATGATTCCTTCCTATGCCAACTTTGGCGGCAAAATACATGGGGGAATATTGTTATCCCTTATGGACAAAGTTGCTTATGCCTGTGCCGCTAAACATTCCAATAGTTATTGTGTCACTGTTTCTATTGATACAGTTGATTTTCTTCAGCCGGTAGAAGTAGGAGACCTGGTTTCGCTTCATGCTTCCATTAACTATGTAGGAAAAACCTCACTTGTGATAGGTATTAAAGTTGTAGCTGAAAATGTTAAAACAGGCGCTTCAAAACATACCAATACTTCCTACTTTACCATGGTAGCAAAAGATGAAGCGAATAATCTGAAAACCGTTCCCGGTTTAATTCTTGAAACAAGGGAAGATGTGAGAAGATACCTGGAAGCTATTAAAAGAAAAGAGTTAAAGAAAGAATATAAAGAGCAACTGGATAATCGTAAAACCAATTTAAGCATCGAAGCCGAACTACATAAATTAAAAACTGAAAGATGTATTATAGATAAAAATTTAAACTTTAGATCTAACATCTAACATCTATCTTATTCTGTTGTCTTCCCGAGGTATTTAACAATTACAAAAATCAATGCAATCCCAAGCAGGTAATTGATTGCCCAGTGCAAACCCGTCAGCATAAAAAGAAATAATAAAAAACTAATGCCCGCTACAGTTAAGGCATAAGGCAATTGAGTCTTGATGTGTGTCACATGGTCGCAATCCGAAGAGATGGAGCTTACAATGGTAGTATCGGAAATCGGTGAACAATGGTTGCCGAATGTCGAGCCGGTAATAATGGCTGCGGTCACTGCATATAAAATTTCCTGAGATGATTTTAATTCAAATCCTGTACTGACACACAATATCCACGTTACCGGCAGAAGCAATGGATATAAGATCGCCATAGTCCCCCAAACGGAGCCGGTCGCAAAAGAAAACAATCCGGCCAGGATAAATATGATGGCAGGAAGGAATTGCGGATAAATAAACTTGGAAGAGATAAGAGTGGAAATGTAATCTGAAGTATGCAGATCCTCTATCACTTCAGCGAGCGCCCATGCAAAAACCAGGATAATCACTGCTGACAGTACCATTCTGAATCCATGCACCATGCTTTCCATGACTACTCTTATTTTATTCCTTTTCTGGACTATAGTCAGAAGCACTGCACAGCTCACGCCTGCAAAAGCAGACCAGAGCAAAGGAATATAGAAATCGGAATTTCCTATGAGTACTCCTATTTTATGAAAGACGTTATCACTTTTGTCTTTGTGCAGCACATTGAGATTATCCCAGACCTCAGAAAAAGAATAGTAATGGATTTTTATTCCTGAGTGCAGAAGCTGTACATAAGAGTTTTTTGCTCCCGTAATAAGCAGCCCTGCAAAGGCAATTACAATTACGGCCATTACGGGAATAAATGCGTTGAGCCATCTTTGCTTTCCTTCTTCCTGGGGTTTAAGCAATTTAATGTCTTCCTCGATTTCTTCTTTTTCTTTAGTGTCCTGATTCTCGTTGATCACTCCTGCATTGCGTCTTTCTACTTCAGCGCGGTTCATGGGTCCATAATCTTTTTTCAGAAAAATCAGGAAGAAAATAAAAAACAGCATGAGCACAGGATAAAATGCAAACTGAAGTGACTTCAGAAAAAGACTATAGGTTCTTTCTTCTATGCCCAGGTTGGCTATGGCATCATTAATATAGCCAAGTTCAGCGCCGATCCAGGTGGTGACAAAGGCAATTGAAGTAACAGAAGCTGCGGTGCCATGAACAATAAAAGCGAGCTTTTCTCTCGATACTTTATATTTGTCAGTTACAGGCCTCATTGTATTTCCTACAATAAGAGTATTGGCATAATTATCATAAAAAATTCCCAGGCTCATAAAAAAAGCGGTAAGCTGTGAGCTTCTGGATGAATGCGCAAATCCTGAAAGCCTGTTTACGATACCCTTCATGCCGCCATTCTGAGATATAAGAGAAACCATTCCCCCAATCAGAAAAGAGAAAATGATCACGGATAAATGCTGAGTATTGTTGAGTGAATTCAGGATATAGGTGTCTATTACTGTTACGAGGGCAGGGATGATATTGGAGAGTTCAAATCCCTTAAGCGTCAGCACTCCCAGGAATATGCTGGCAAATAAAGATATAATCACTTCTTTGGTAATGAGAGCCAGTACTATAGCTATAAGCGGAGGTATAATGCTGAGCCAGGGCGGAAGACATCTTATTTTTAAGGATGCTTTAATTTGTGATTCGGGAACTTCAATAGACAGACTTTGTGTTTTTGATACTTGAAAGGTGGAAAAGGCCTGGCCATAAGTAAAATCTATGACACTGTTCTCACCATTGATCTTAATAGTTCTTTTTCCATGTACGGCGCTGTCGGGATAACCTTTGGGATTAAGAGCTTCGAATTTAATTTCAGCAAACTGATCCCCAATAACATATTCAGGGGCCTCAATTTTCAGGTTATTAATCGGACTCTTTTCAGTATTGGTATAACCAAAAGTGTTATATAAGCCTGCGAGGGCAAAAAATATAAAAGATTTGAGTCTCATATTTTCTGAAAAAAAGACATCGGTTTCATGTCTTCTCCGTATAATAAAAATTAAGATTAGTATTATAAATACAGATAAGAAGCAAATTGTTTAGAATGAACGATAAAAACCTGGATCATTATAATAAAGCCAATCTGGGCTTCCAGATGGATCTTGCCAAGCAGGGTGGCTTTGATACCAATGTTGATCTGGAATTTATTTACCCTCATATTAAAAACTCTGGAACCATTCTGGAAGTGGGTGCGGGCTTTGGAAGGTGTATAGACTTTTTGCTGAAAAAAGGCTATAAAGGAAAAATTATTGCGGTTGAAAGGAGTTTTCCTTTTGTTTCTCATATAAGAGAGACTTATGGAAAAATGCCTGATATTGAAATTTCCGATGAGGATATCAAAACATTTACTCCAAAGACCAAGATCGATGCAGCCTTATGGATGTGGTCCATATTTATAGAATTTTCCAAAGAGCAACAGTTTCACTCTATGCAGAATATCTATCATATGCTGAATGAAAATGGAAAGGTAATTATAGACATTCCCAGGCTTGGCATTAAAACCATAGGTAAACACCTCGATGCTAAAAATCTGGTATGGGAATCTCCTTTCGGGAGCCTTACCTGTTATATTCCGGATGAAGATGAAATGAGAGAACTGGCTAAAAAGATAGGATATAAAGAGATCAAATCTTTGTACTACAAAACTTCCCAGGATAAGGAAAGAACAGTTTACATCCTGGTAAAATAATTATTTGAAAAATATTAAAATAAAAAAAGCTCTTCCCGGAACGGAAGAGCTTTTGGTTTTTATTAGAAAATTATATTAAGCTTTAGCGTGCATGTTGTCTAACACATTCATTACTTCTTTCACATGTTTCCTGGAAGTCTGAAGTAAAGCTTTCTCATCATCATTTAACTGAAGTTCGATTACTCTTTCAACACCATTTTTTCCTAACACTACCGGAACGCCAAGATAGCAATCGTTAATTCCATATTCTCCATCCAGTTTGATGCAAACCGGAACAATTCTTTTCTGATCTTTTACAATTGCTTCTACCATTTGAGCAGCAGCAGATCCCGGGGCATACCATGCAGAAGTTCCCATGAGCTTTACCAATTCTCCGCCGCCTGTTTTCGTTCTTTCAATGATTGCATCCAGTTTGTCTTTTGCAACTAGTTCAGTTACCGGGATACCGGCTACAGTAGTATATCTTGGAAGCGGTACCATGGTATCTCCGTGTCCGCCAAGAAGCATGGCCTGAATTTCTTTAGGAGAACATCCGATTTCGTCAGCAAGAAAAGCTCTGTATCTTGCAGTGTCCAGAATTCCTGCCATACCCATTAGTCTTGTTCTTGGGAATTTTGAAGCAAGATGTGCGCAGTAAGTCATTACATCAAGCGGGTTTGAAACCACTATGATGATGCAATTAGGGGAATGCTTTATTACGTTTTCTGTTACTGATTGTACAATAGCAGCGTTGGTAGATATGAGGTCATCTCTTGACATTCCCGGTTTTCTTGGTAAGCCTGAAGTAATCACTACAACATCTGAGTTGGCAGTTTTGGAATAATCATTCGTAACCCCGATGGTTTTGCTGTCATATACATCAATGGGGGCTTTTTGCCAGATGTCCAGGGCTTTACCTTCTGCAAAACCTTCTCTGATATCAAGCAATACAATTTCATTTGCAATTTCTTTGTATGCCAAAACATCTGCACATGTAGCGCCAACGTTTCCTGCACCTACTACGGATACTTTCATGATATTAATCTATTTTATAGGGTTAAACTCTTAAAGTTATTAATCAGGGCGTAAAATTAAAAATATTCAAAGATTTTCCTTAGTGAATTGTAAAATCTTTGTGGTATGCTCTGAAACCCTGAATCTATTGTCTATTCTCATGCCTATTACCCACACAATGGCCTCTTCGGAGATTAAGACTTTGATGTTTTCTTTCAAATTAAGGGATATTTTCTGATCGATCAGGAAGTCACTTATCTTCTTTTTTTGATTCATTCCCAAAGGCATAAAATAATCTCCTTCTTTCCAGCTCCTGATTTGTAAAGGGAATTTTATTTTATCACCGTCCACGCATGCTATATCAGCCGAAGAAGGGATTGTGAAATTTTTATTGTCAATGGAGGAAATTTTTAAAAGAAAGTTGCCTGATTGATACTTATTTTCTTCCTGTGAAATATATTGTACATCCTCTGTCTTATTTTTCCGTGGCGTAATGATAAATTTTTCCCGGTCTCTTACTGCTATATGCGTGTCTGATCCGATCAATTTTCCCGTCCCGCTGCTTTTAAGTAAGTTTTTTACATCTGTATATTTGAAGTTGTAAGGGCGCATTATTTCGAAAAGAAAAATCAAGCCTTCTGTTTCAGTATTGAATGCTTTTATATCAATGGAAACATGGTCTTTTTCCTCTTTGGAAAATTTTCTTTTTATTTCTTCAGTATTCTCTCTGAAAATATTTTCAACAGCTCTTAATTTTTCGCCGGTTTGCAAAAACGTTTCCTCAAAATTTGGATTGATTTCTTTGAGTTGCGGAATTATTTTATGTCTTATGAAATTTCTCTGGTATTTTACCGATTCATTGGAACTGTCTTCTCTCCAGGCTAATTTTTTTTCTTCAGCGTAATTTCTGATTTCTTCTCTGTTTGAAAACAGGAGGGGTCTGATAATATTTTCCGTTTTAACTTTTACGCCTTGAAAACCATGTATGTCAGTCCCCTTGATAAGGTTTAATAATATACTTTCAACAACATCGTTCTGATGATGCGCGGTAGCAATACATTGATAATTTTCTTTGGTTGCCAATTCATTAAACCATGCATAACGAAGATCACGTGCTGCCATTTGCGTGGAAATTTTTTCGGATTCTGCAAAGGATAATGTGTCGAAGGTCTTTAAGAAAAACGGGACATTGTATTTTTGCGCAAGGGCTTTTACAAATTCCTGGTCCCCGTCAGATTCTTCTCCTCTTAGCTGGAAATTGCAATGAGCAATTGCAAAAGTAAAGCCGGCTTCATGGAAAAGATGAGTCATCACAACAGAGTCCAGGCCTCCGCTTACTGCTAAAAGTACTTTATCCGTGGGAAGAAAGAGCTTATTCTGTGTTATATGTTGGCAAAAGCTTTGCAGCATAAAATAATAGCAGGAGGTCAGATTTAATTTTGAGGATTTTAACCAAAGATACCTTTTTTAGTTAATTTTACGCAAGCATTACAGTTTAATGAGAACCATTTTTAAATTAGGAGTACTAACCATTCTGATTCTTATATCAGGTCAGAAGTTGTTTGCTCAGAAAAAGGATAAGGATAAAAAAGGTAAAGATAAGATTGACCTTGTAAGGGCTGATAAATTAGGAGGCGGAAAGAAAAAGAAGGCTGCCGTTTTTTCAGGGAATGTTATTTTCAAACAAGGAGAAACATACCTGTATTGTGATTCTGCCTTACATTACGATAAGAAAAATTATATAGAAGCCTTTGGAAATGTAAGGATAACACAGGGTGACTCTGTCAGTCTTAGTGGTGATAAACTTACTTACGATGGAAATACCAAAAAAGCGGTCATGACCGGTAATGTATTTCTGAGAGATAAAAACATGAACCTCTCCACCAAATACCTGGAGTATGACATGCAGTCTAAGCAGGCATATTACATAGGAGGAGGGACTATCAATGATGGAAAGACTACGCTTACCAGTGAACTGGGTTATTACAGTACTGCCTTTAAAACTTTCCGCTTTAAGAAGAATGTAAGAGTGGTAAATAATGTTAAGAATTACACTCTCATATCAGATACGCTGCATTACAACTCCATTACCAAGATTGCTACGTTTAAAGGACCGACTACCATTCAATCTTCGCAAGGAACCATTATTGCCAATGAAGGAGAATACAATACAGTTACAGGTCAGAGTAAATTTGAAGGCAAAGGTTCGGGCGCTCAGGTGAGAACAGGAAGTTATACACTTACTGCCGATCATATTTATTATGATGAAAAAAGAAAGGTAGGTGTAGTGAAAAAAAATGTGAGACTTTATTCTGAAAAAGACAAAATCATCATAGAGGGGGACGAAGGTTTTTATTGGGAAAACACCGGCATTTCGAAAGTATATGGCAATGCTTTGATGAAGAATGTAGTGAGCGGCGATACATTATATCTCACGGCAGATACGCTTATTTCCATAGATAATATAGATCCGTTGAAAAAAAGATTGCTGGCTTTTCATCACACCAAACTTTTCAAATCAGACCTGCAGGGCAAATGTGATTCCCTTGCCTATAATTTTGCCGATTCCACTATTTATTTTTATAAAGACCCTGTGCTGTGGAACGCTCAGAACCAGATCACTGCCGATTCCATTAATATGGAATTGGTGAATCAGAAAATTCATAGAATGAATCTTAACCTTAATTCTTTTATTGTTTCCCAGGACAGCCTGAAAAATTTCAATCAGGTGAAGGGGAAAAACATGACGGCATTTTTTAAAGAAGACGAGATTTACCGGGTAAATGTGAACGGTAATGGTGAAAGCATTTATTTTGCCTTGGAAAATGATACTACTCTTACAGGGATGAACAAAGTGATATGCAGTAATATGATCATAAGGCTGCAGGATAATAAGGTTGCCACCATATCGTTTCTGGAAAAGCCCGATGGTAAATTTGTTCCTCCCCACGAATTGGCCGAACCGGATAAAAGGCTTAAAGGTTTTAAGTGGAGGAAAGAAGAAAGGCCCAAATTTGAGCAATTTCCTATCAAAAGGCTTTAAACCAGGCAGGTTTATTTGAAAATCCTGGTCAAATTGACAGGAGAATGATATTCTATTATCTTTGCAGGCTTATGTTAATTAAACGCTTTACAATTTATCTTTTTGCCGCTCTTATCCTGCTGTCCTGCAGCGAGTTCAATAAAGTACAGAAAAAAGGAACGCTGGACGACAAGCTGAATGCTGCTTACAAGTATTATGATAAAAAAGATTATTATAAAGCCACCATGCTTTTTGATGAAGTAGTGCCGCTTGTAATCGGTAAACTGGAAGGGGAAAAAGCCTTGTTTTATTATGCTTACACCTTTTATCATCAGAAACAATATATCATGGCAGCATATTACTTCAGGGATTTTTTTGAAACCTATCCCAGAAGTGAATTTAATGAGGAAAGTATGTTCATGTATGCCAAATCATTATATAAAGATTCTCCGGAATATAACCTGGATCAGACCAATACCTATGATGCTATAAGGGCTATTCAGCGTTTTACCAATAAATACCCGGCCAGCAAATATATGGAAGAGGCCAATATGATGATGGATGAGGCCAATGCCAAGCTGGAAAGAAAAGATTTTGAAACAGCAAGGCTGTATTACAAGTTAGGAGCATTCAACAGCTCTGATTATAAGTCTGCCGTGATCAACCTGGACAAATTTCTGATAAAATATCCAGCCTCGAAATATGCCGAAGAAGCCAGTTTTTTGAGGTTAGATGCCCAATATAACCTGGCAAAGCACAGTGAGCATCATAAACAAAAAGAAAGGTATTTTGATGCCATCGAGTTTTATCATAATTTTGTAGATAAATTTCCCAACAGCAAGTACAAAAAAGAGGCTGAAGGGATTTATGACAGTTGCATTAAAAAATTAGAAGAAATAAAAAGTTGACACGATTAATTGATTAATCTGATTAACACGATTCTTCAATAAAGTTTAATTTAAATTTAATAATATATAAATCATGGCAGTATCAAACATAATAACAAGAGATCTTGAAAAGCTGGCAGCTCCAACAGGAAACATTTATGAGTCTTTAGTGGTGATTGCAAAAAGATCCAGACAGATTTCTGTAAAGATGAAAGAAGAACTAAATAATAAATTAGCTGATTTCGCATCTACTGTAGATAATCTTGAAGAAATTTTCGAAAACAGAGAGCAGATCGAAATTTCTAAATTTTACGAAAGAATGCCTAAGCCAAGTACTTTGGCGAGCGAGGAATTTCTTGAAGGAAAAATAATGTTCAGGAGAGCAACTCAGAACAACGAGCTGAAATCATAATTTCAGATTTTTGTGCTGCAAGGAAAGAAAATATTGCTTGGCGTAACCGGAAGCATTGCAGCTTATAAATCAGCATATTTAATAAGATATCTCATAAAAGAAGAAGCAGAAGTGCAGGTTGTAATGACCCCTTCTGCTTCTGAGTTTATATCCAGCCTCACACTCTCTACTCTTTCTAAAAAACCTGTTTATACTGAATTTGTAAAAGACAATCTTGGTCAGTGGAATAACCATGTAGACCTTGCTTTGTGGGCTGATCTAATCATCATTGCTCCTGCCAGCGCGAATACTGTAGGCAAAATGGCTAATGGTATTACAGACAACCTTCTGAGCGCAGTGTATCTTTCTGCGAAATGTCCTGTATGGGTTGCTCCTGCCATGGACCTGGATATGTATGCGCATCCATCTACCAAAGAAAACATAGATAAGCTCAAATCATTTGGCAATACCATCATTGATGCAGAACACGGTGAGCTGGCCAGCGGATTAGTAGGTACGGGAAGAATGGCTGAGCCGGAAACCATTGTGAAAAATATTAGGGATTTTTTTTTAAGTAAGTCCAGGCTTAAAGGAAAGAAAGTAATTGTTACCGCTGGTCCTACCTATGAACCTATAGATCCTGTGAGGTTTATCGGTAATCATTCTTCAGGAAAAATGGGGTATGAGCTGGCAGCGGAAATGGCAAAAAGAGGTGCCGAAGTTTTCCTGATTTCCGGCCCCACTCAAATTGCTGTGCCAGCCAATGTGAAGATAATAAAAGTGAAAACGGCTGCGGAAATGTATGAAGAAGTAAATAAAATATTTTCACAGGTGGATATTGCTGTGCTTGCGGCGGCCGTAGCTGATTACGCTCCTGAAAAAGTTGCTGATAAAAAGATTAAAAAGCAGGAAGGGGAAATGGAGATAAAGCTTTCCAAAACAATTGACATTGCAGCCGAATTGGGAAAGAAGAAAAAAAATGGTCAGATAATTGTAGGATTTGCCCTGGAAACAGACAATGAGTTGGAAAACGCTCAGACAAAGCTGAAAAATAAGAATTTTGATATGATAGTATTAAATTCTCTGAATGAAAAGGGAGCTGGCTTTGGCTATGATACAAATAAAATCACCATTATCTCCAGGGACAATAAAATTGTACCATTTGAGTTAAAGAGTAAAAAAGAAGTTGCTTCAGATATTGTCAATGCCATTGTAGAAAGACTTCATGTATAAGAAATTTAAAATATTGTTTTTTGTCTTTTTTATTTCCTTGTCTTTACAGGCACAGGAGTTAAACTGTAACGTGGAAATTGATGCATCCAATGTGCAGTTAAATGCCGCCGATAAAGCGCTTGTAACGGAATTGAAGACCATTATTATGAACTTCATGAATAACAGGAAGTGGACGAATGATGTGTTCAGCCCGCAGGAAAGAATTAAATGCAATATTTATATCACTATAAAAAGTATGCCTGCCTATGGCAGTTTTGATGCGACGGCTTCTATTCAATGCGCAAGACCGGTTTTTAATTCCAATTATGAGTCAACGCTTCTTAATTTCTTTGATAAAAAATTTAGTTTTGATTACAACCCTTCTCAGCCTTTAGATTTTAATGAGAATTCCTATTTCTCTAACCTTACCTCTATGCTGGCATTTTATGCCTATGTAATCATTGGTGTGGATTATGATTCATTTTCCAAATTAGGAGGTACTCCCTATTTTGAAAAGGCAAGGAATATTGCTTTGGTAGCGGAGTCTTCATCAGGGCAGGACGGATGGAAGCAAAGCGAGAGTACCAACAACAGGTACTGGCTTATTGAAAATTTTAACAATCAGCAATTCCTGGGCTGGCGTGAAGGTATGTATACTTATCATAGGCTTTCCATGGATAAGTTTATAGAAAACCCTGAGCAGAGCAGAAAGGATATTCTTGAAGTTTTGAAAAAAACGAAGCAGCCTTTGCAGGCCCAGCCTTATTCCATTTTAATCAAATCATTTTTTGTAGCTAAAAACGGCGAGTTAATCAATATTTTTTCGGGCGCATCTGCTGACATTAAAAAAAGCGCTGTAGATCTTCTTAAGGACCTTGACCCTCTTAATTCTGAAAAATATTCAGCCATACTGAAATAGTTTTTCCACATCCTGTTTTTTAGCTTGTTAGGTCTGTGCAAATCTTTAAATTAGCATAGAATTCAATCTATGGGCAAAAGGCTATTCAGGATATTCCAGCATGAAATTCCATCCCGGATCAAAGACCTGGTAAATCAGGAAGTGAACCTGGTATTAAAAAATAATACCACTTGTCATGGGGTTTTGAAAAAAGCAGAAGGCGATTTTTGTGTGCTGAAGGATATGATAGCTGCCGACCATAAAATAAAAATTCAGGATATCATAGAAATTATTTACGATAAGGAAGCTGCGTTTTAAAATGCTCAAAAGTTTATCCATAAAAAATTATGCGCTGATCAGGCAGCTTGATATTGAACCCTCAGGTCACCTGAATATTGTTACCGGAGAGACGGGGGCAGGTAAGTCTATTATGCTCGGTGCAATAGGTTTGTTGCTGGGTCACCGCGCAGACACCAAAGTATTGTTTGATCAGAATGAGAAATGCATCATTGAAGGGAATTTTAATATTGCTGAATATAAGCTTCAAAAGCTATTTGAGGAGGCAGAGCTTGATTATGATGAAAGCTGTATCATAAGAAGAGAAATATCTCCTCAGAATAAATCAAGGGCTTTTGTAAATGACACGCCTGTCAATCTTGACCTGCTTAAAAAACTGGGAAGCCGTTTGATGGATGTGCATTCGCAGCATGAGACATTATTACTTGGGGATGTGGATTTCCAGATCGGGATAGTAGATGCATTTGCCGGAAATGAAAAAATATTGAATACCTACAGACAGTTATACCAGGAACATAAACTCCAGTCGCAGAAATATGAAGAGATGGTTGCAATGGCGGATGAAGCAAAAAAGCAGCTGGATTATAATACTTTTCAATTAACGGAATTAAGTGAGGCAAGTCTTCAGGCGGGCGAACAGGAGAAGCTGGAGGAAGATTTGAAAAGACTTGAGAATGCGGAAGATATTAAATTGAAGTTAAACCAGGCGCTGACAATTTTTTCTAATTCTGATTCAGCAGTACTACCCAATCTGCAGTCAATACAAAAGCTCATGGATTTCCTTGGCCCCTTCTCTTCTGATTTAAATTCTTTGAAAGAAAGATTACGAACAGTATTGATTGAATTAAAAGATATTGCCGCCGAAATTGAAAATGAAGAAAGTAAAGTAGAAGCAGGTGGAGAAAATCTTGAAAAGACACAGGGGCGATTAAGTAAAATATATCAGTTGCAGAAAAAACACAGGGTGAATAAAATCGAAGAGCTACTGGCGATAGAGGAAGAATTAAGCACTAAGGTGAGCCAGGTGTTGAATCTTGACCAGGAAATAGAAGCGCTTGGGAAAAAAGTGGAAGCTTTGAAGAAGCAAATGATGACAGAAGCTGAAAGTTTGAGTAAAACCAGGAAAGCCATTATCGAAAAAATTGCCTCGGAGTTAAAAGGCTTATTAAAAGATGTCGGCATACCTGATGCAAGTATACTGGTGCAGATGGAAAAAACGGAGGCCAACAAAACAGGTATAGATAAAATTAATATTTTGTTCAGCGCTAATAAAGGCATAGCTCCTCAGGAATTAAAAAATGCAGCATCTGGCGGAGAGTTCTCGCGTCTTATGTTGTGCATCAAATATATACTTGCGAGCAAAACTTCTTTGCCTACTATTGTTTTTGACGAGATAGATACCGGGATTTCCGGTGAGGTAGCTATCAAAGTAGGTAAGATGATGAAGCACATGTCTAAAAGACATCAGGTAGTGGCAATTTCACATTTGCCTCAGATCGCAGCCCAGGGAGATACTCATTATTTCGTTTATAAGGATAATTCCAGCACCAGGGCTATCAGTAAAATCAAAAAGCTATCAGAGGACGAGAGAATCAAGGAAATTGCCCAGATGATAGGCGGGGAAAAACCATCTGATACAGCTATCAGGAATGCTAAAGAGTTACTTTCTATTCGATAATTTTATGCGCGCCTTGTTTTTTCAATGAAAACCATTACGTTTGGACACTGATTTTGTGTTAAACCTTGCGGGTTTGGCACAAACAAATATATTTTAAAAAACTATCTTTAATTTGCACAAATAAACTTTAACAAAAAATGGCTTACAATTTATTAAAAGGAAAAAAAGGAATCATTTTCGGCGCGCTTGATGAAAGCTCCATTGCATGGAAAGTGGCTTTGAAAGCTAAAGAAGAAGGCGCTCAGTTTACGCTTACCAATGCTCCGATTGCGATGAGAATGGGAGCTATTAATAAACTTGCGGAAGCAACAGGTTCGACGGTTATTCCTGCCGATGCAACGTCGCTGGAAGACCTGGATAACCTGTTTACAAAATCGATGGAAACCCTTGGTGGAAAGCTTGATTTTGTGCTTCACTCAATTGGTATGAGCCCGAACGTTAGAAAAGGAAAAGAATACGGAGATTTAAATTATGAGTGGTATTTGAAAACACTGGATATTTCAGGTCTTTCATTTCATAAAGTGATGCAGACAGCAGAGAAGAAGGATGCCATGAATGAATGGGGTTCTATTGTCGCGCTTACCTATATTGCTGCACAACGTACATTCCCTGATTATTCTGATATGGCGGAAGCCAAAGCGGTACTTGAATCTATCGCAAGAAGTTACGGATATCGTTTTGCGAAACTGAAAAAAGTAAGAGTAAACACTATTTCACAATCTCCGACTGTTACTACGGCAGGTAAAGGAATCACAGGCTTTGATGTGTTTATTGATTTTGCAGAGAGAATGTCTCCACTGGGTAATGCTACGGCTGAAGAATGTGCGGACTATGTAATTACACTTTTCTCTGATCTTACTAAAAAAGTTACGATGCAGAATCTCTTCCATGACGGAGGTTTCTCCAGTTCAGGTATTACAGAACAATTGATCGAGAGATTAAGTAAATAATTTTAAATAATAAATCCCGCTTGGCGGGATTTATTATTACTACCAATATTTACATTTATTAAAAGAGTATTAAAAAAATATGACAAGAATTTTCACACTTGTTTTCGTTTCATTGATAGTTTGCTCCTGCGGCGACAACACCCCTAAATCATATACCCCGGAGGCCAAAGACAGCTGCATGCTGCCTTCTTCCGGAGAGTCAACAGGAAATTACTTAGCTCCTAAAGTAAGTGATACGATCAATATAGACGGGGAGGGAAAAGAAAATTCCTGGCAATATGCACCATGGAAAGATATTAAATATAAGTGGTTAGGAAATGATTTTACACAGCAGGATTTCCAGGGGAGGTATAAATTGCTGTGGGATGAAAATAAAATTTATTTCCTTGTGGAGGTAGTGGACAATAAGCTTTCTGATCAGCGAAAAGATCCATTTGATAACTGGTGGGAAGATGATTGCCTGGAGTTATTCATTGATGAAGACAGATCTAAAGGAAATCATCAGTTTAACCACAATGCCTTTGCTTATCATATTACGCTTGATTATGATGTAGTAGACATTGCACCCGATAAAAAACCTCGTCTTTACAATGATCACATGGAAGTGAAAAGAACAGCAAAAGGAAATTTATATACCTGGGAAGTAGCGATGAAGGTTTATCCCGATTCATATAAAGATGATTCAAAAGAAAATGTTCCGGTAAAACTTTCAGAAGGAAAGAAGCTTGGTTTTGCCGTTTCTTATAATGATAACGACGGGGATATGAGAAGGGAAAATTTCATCGGATCAATAGATGTAG
This sequence comes from Cytophagaceae bacterium, assembly GCA_019746425.1. Taxonomy (GTDB): domain Bacteria; phylum Bacteroidota; class Bacteroidia; order Cytophagales; family Cytophagaceae; genus JAIERY01. The sequence goes on along the minus strand of JAIERY010000107.1, from coordinate 9,905 downwards.
CAGGCGAGGATAAAAATCAGGGATGGATAGATGCGGGAATATTCGGAGAGCTTGAATTGATGAAATAATATTTCAGATTCCATTTTTAACATAATTATTCCTAAGGGTAATTAAAAAAGTACTACCCTCGTTTTCTTTACTTTCCACTTTTACTTTTCCGCCTAATTTTTCTATGGCCAGCTTTACTATATAAAGACCAAGTCCCGTACTGTCCTCAGATTGGTTATCTACAGTAAAGAACATATCAAAAATTTTACCTTGATATTCTTCTTTAATACCTGTACCGTTGTCGATAAATTTTATTTCCACATAATTCTTTTCAAGGCCTATTTCTATTTTAAGTTTAGAATCCGGTTTGGATCGGTCCCGGTACTTGATAGCATTTTCAATGAAATTCTGAAGTATAGAATATACCAGAGATTTTTCAGAATAGAATTTTTCCTCTCCTTTGATCTTGATCGAAAAATGCATCTGCTCGTAGCCGGGTAATTTTTTTAAGCTATCCAGTATTTCAATAAGACTATTATTGAAATCTATTTCAACAGGTTTTAGAGGGGCGTTGTTTATTTTTGAAATATTCAGAAGATCTCTTACGATAGCATCCAGTTTTTTTGCTGTCTTTAAGGCATGCTCAAAGTAAATGGGTGCGTTTTCATTGGAGTCTTTCATACCCAGGCTGGTCAGGCCGATCAAGGATTTTAACGGACCTTTAATATCATGCGAGGCTTTATAAATAAAAGTATCGAGTGTTTTTACTTTTTCTTCAATGATATTTTTCTGAATCACCAGGGCCTCTGTTCTTTCTCTTACTTTTTGTTCCAGTTCCTTGTTTAGTTTTTCAGTGATCAATTCGTTCTCGCGGCTTTTCTTCACTCTTTCTGCGAGCGCAAGCGACAATATGAAAATTTCAATGATGACACCGATATTTAAAATATATACTGTGAGAATGTTAGAGGGAATCATTTTGAATATTCTCAAGGTATTGATAGTGAAAGCAAGGAATAATATAGAGAAGCCTAATACAAAGTAAAGAGCAGATTTATTTTTATTTCTATAAGAAATGATTGCTGTGATATACACCAGGAGAAAAGGAATAATGTCTACCCATAAAATATTTATAAACTCAGGAATAAAAAAGTATTCAATAAGAAATACCAGTAATCTCAAGCCTATGATGATATTGATTGTTTTATTGAGAGTCGGTAAAGTAAGTCTGGTCTCTAAAAATGATTTAGTGTAGAGAAGCATAAAGATGACCATGAAAGTAGAAGAGAAAAAGAGGCTATGATAATTCCATCCCGGAGATTCGGGCCACAAATACTGAAAGCCTGTACCATCCTGCACCATAGAAAACATTGCTGCAAAAAATACATATGCTGCATAATAAAAATAAGCGATGTCTTTTATTCTTGTATATAAAAAAAGATTGTAAAGGCCTATGATCAAAAGCATTCCATAGAAGATTCCTAATATAAAATATTCCGTGAGGGCATAATAAGTGAATCTCTCAAAGGAACGGAATAAAAGCCTGACACGGCTTTCTTCACGGGATACAAATTTTACATAGCAGGTTTGATTTCCTTTAGGAAAGTTCCTGATTACAAATTCAAAGTTTTTATGATTAAGGTTCCTCTCATTAAAATTGTAGTCCGCTCCGGACTTGTATAACACCATATTGCCGGCGCTGTCAGGAATATAAAGTTCGAGAATACTGATCTTGAAATTAAATGATTCAAATAACCATTGATTTTTTTTGGCATCATTTCTTACTGTAAACTTTACCCAGTAAGCAGAGCCGGGATGCTCGTTTTCCGGGTATTGTGTTTCGAGTGTTTTAAATTGCTTCTGAATTTCTGGTGTAGAAATATCTTTAATCGTCCATTTGTTATTTGGATCTTCCAGCACTTTTATAAAAGAGTTATTTAAAAAATATTCATCCTTCTCGTCAGTTAAAACGAGTATTTGTGCTGCTTTACCGGAAATATGAACAGCGAGAAAAAAAAGGATGAAACAGTAAGCTCTCAAGCCAGGCAGAGTAATTATGTATCCTCAAGATAACTTAATCAATAAAGGTTTTTTCAGTGTTATGCATTAAAATCATACATCATAGGTCTCTGAAACCCTTAATTTTAAAGGCTTTTAGAGCTTTCTATGAGTTTTTTCAGAATTTCCTGGGCGGCAGAAGGTATTACAGTGCCCGGTCCATAAATACCGGCAACTCCTGTTTTGTATAGGAAATCGTAATCAGAGGGCGGAATAATACCTCCGATTATAATTAAGATGTCTTCTCTTTTTATTTTTTTAAGCTCTTCAACAAGCTCTGGTATTAAAGTTTTATGACCTCCGGCTAAAGTGGAAATGCCGATGATGTGCACATCATTTTCTATTGCCTGTTTTGCCACTTCATCAGGGGTCTGGAATAATGGCGCGATGTCTACATCAAAACCGAGATCTGCAAAGCTGGTCGCAATAATTTTTGCTCCGCGGTCATGGCCATCCTGTCCCATTTTTGCAACAAGCATTCTGGGTCTTCTTCCTTCGAGGGAAGCAAACCGGTCAGATAACTCTCTGGCTTTTTTTATTTCGTCCATGTTGCCTGCTTCTTTACTGTATACTCCCGAGATAATATTGGAAACTGCTTTATGTCTTCCAAATACTTTTTCCATGGCTAAAGAAATCTCACCCAAGGTAGCTCTTTTTCTTGCAGCTTCAATTGCAAGTTCCAGTAAATTTCCTTTGCCTGATTGAGCACATTTGGTGATTGCCTGAAGTGATTTTTCAACTTCGACATTATTCCTTTTTGATTTAATGTGCTGCAGTCTTTCTATTTGTTTATTTCTTACAAAAGTATTATCAACTTCCAGCAGATTGATTTTTTCCTGCTGTGAAGTTTTATATTTATTTACTCCTATAATTGTTTCTTTTCCGGAATCTATTCTCGCTTGTTTCTTGGCAGCGGCCTCTTCAATCTTCATTTTAGGAATTCCTTTTTCAATGGCTTTTGTCATTCCACCCAATGCCTCAATTTCCTGTATGTGCTGCCAGGCAAGTTCGCTTAATTCTGCGGTTAATTTTTCTATATAATAAGAGCCGCCCCAGGGATCAATTACTTTTATAATATCCGTTTCATTCTGCAAAAACAATTGGGTGTCGCGTGCGATCTTTGCAGAAAAGTCTGAAGGAAGCGCCAGCGCTTCATCCAATGAATTTGTATGGAGCGATTGCGTATGTCCGCATACTGCAGCCAATGCTTCGATGCAGGTTCTGGCAACGTTGTTGAATGGATCCTGCTCTGTTAAGCTCCACCCTGAAGTCTGGCAATGTGTTCTTAAAGTAAGGGATTTTTCATTTGCCGGATTAAATTGTTTCATGAGCTTCGCCCACAAAATTCTTCCTGCCCGCATTTTGGCGATTTCCATAAAATAATTCATGCCAATGGCCCAGAAGAAAGAAAGTCTGGGAGCAAAATCATCAATATTTATTCCTGCTTTTATCCCTGTGCGTACATATTCCAATCCATCTGCAAGTGTGTAGGCCAGTTCAAGGTCGGCGGGCGCTCCTGCTTCGTGCATATGATATCCGCTGATGCTGATGGAATTGAACTTTGGCATTTTTTCAGAAGCATACCTGAATATATCCGCCACTATCCTCATCGAAGGTGCTGGAGGGTATATATAAGTATTCCTTACCATGAATTCTTTTAAAATATCATTCTGAATAGTGCCTGATAATTTTTCCGGATTCACTCCCTGCTCTTCCGCTGCCACAATATAAAAAGCCATGATGGGAATGACAGCGCCATTCATAGTCATGGATACAGACATTTCTTCGAGGGGAATTTCATGGAACAAAATTTTCATGTCTTCTACCGTATCAATTGCAACACCGGCTTTTCCAACATCTCCCGGCACACGCGGATGATCGGAATCGTATCCGCGATGGGTTGGTAAATCAAATGCAATAGATAATCCTTTTTGTCCGGCTTTTAAATTTCTTTTGTAAAATGCATTGGACTCTTCGGCATTTGAAAATCCTGCATATTGCCTGATCGTCCATGGTCTGCCAAGATACATACTGGCATAAGGCCCTCGCAGATATGGAGGGAATCCTGCTGCCGATTTAAGATGCTTTGTATTTAGGAGATCGGATCCCGTATAAAAAGATTTAATGGAGATATTTTCAGAAGAAGTAAATTGTAATACTTCAAATCCTTCTCTATTCTTAAAATCAAAGTTGATATTTTTTATATCCGGCTTCATCTTATTTTATCAATCCTTTCTCAAAAGCTTTGCTGAAGCCGCCTTTATTTTCTATTTCTTTAATGATGTTCCATGCCTGCTCTGCCATCTGGTGAGTAAGTGTTTCTATATAATAAGACCCTCCCGCAGGATCTACTACCTGGTTAAAATAACTTTCTTCTCTAAGGATAAGTGAAATATTTCTTGATATGCGTGAAGCAAAGTCTGTTTCTTTTTTTTCTGTTATATCGAATGGCAGAACAGAAAGCGAATCGCAGCCTCCTGTTACAGAAGCCATAGCAGAGATTGTATTTCTTAAAATATTATGATGAGGCTCTGTCGCTGAAAACGTATTTAAAGAAGTAGTGCAGTGAACAGGTGTGGTGAATGGATCGAAATTATTATCACATAATTTTGCTAGCTGATACCATACCAGGCGGAATGCCCTCACCTTTGCAATTTCCCGGAAAAATTTTTCTCCTATATATAATGAAAACTCAAAATGCCTTAGTACATCCTGGGGCAGCGAGCCTGCTTCCGTAAGATTGTCAAAGTATTCGAGTGCTAATGAGATTGTATACGCGATCTCTTTGATAGCTCCTGATTTGTTTTCATGGAAATATGCGCTGTCTATGCCCAGGATTTTATACTTAGGTATATCAGCAAACTGAGCGAGGCTATATGAAAGTTTTTTAAAATCTGTGTCAGTATATTCTCTCATCCAGTGGGAGAGAGGCAGGTAATAAAAACTTCCTTTTGCATTATTTAATTTGCATTCCAGTAAATGACCTGCAAGTTTTTCCGGATTGAATTTTGCCTTAAAGGAAACAGGAGAGAATCCTGGTGAAATTTTATGGATGAGTGCAGCAATATCTGCATTATTATAATCAGAATTATTTAGAATGAATGTAATAGCATCCGCTCCGCTTTCCAATGCTTTGATTGCCGCCTTGTTCGCTTTATACGGATCTTCTGCCTGAATATTTTCGCGTGTATACCAATGTCTGGGAGATTTGACAATGAATTGCGAATGAAATTTTTCGAGGTATTTTAATACTGCGGTATCCTCGGTAGTATAGAATGGTTTCAGGATAAGGTTTTCGCTTTCCCACTTGATTTCTTCCTCTGATTTTTTTTTTAATTCTTCAGCAATTTGTGCTTTCCATTTTGCGCTGGAAGTAACAGGAAATTCTTCAAAATCAAGCTTGTTTATTAGAGACATTTTACAGGAAAAAAACCTCATTAAAACTACACAAAAAAATGAATTGTTCAGGTAGAAAATTTTTGGCCAAAAAAGGGCCTATTAATGTGTGTTGAAACATAAATCAATGTTAATTATTTAAGAAAATGTTATAATTTTCAAAGAACTTTTTTGGGAAGAATTTGAAATTTAAACGCTGGAAACAAGGTGAGAAAGTCAAGGGCTTGACGTATTTTTTTGTTAATTATTTTTTTAACAAATTTGAATCCCTCATCTAAAAAGGGAAGGAACTTTTTCGTAATCTAATTCTTTTAAGTATTATTATGCTATTAGTAAAAGACTGTAAATCAGTGTGGTATAACTGTCTCCAATTGATAAAGGAGAGTGTTAATGAGCAAAGTTTTAAAACATGGTTTGAGCCCATCGTACCTATCAGTTTACAGCAGAATGTTCTGACAATACAGGTTCCTAGTCAGTTCTTTTATGAGTGGTTGGAAGAAAATTATGTCCAGTTACTCAGAAAAGCCATAGATAAGGAACTTGGATCTGAAGGCAGGCTGGAATATTCGGTAGTTGTAGACGAAAAAACAGAAGCAAAAGCCAATGGGCACGTGATAAGAAACGGTTCATTAGGCGGAAGTAAAAATAACAGTACAAGCAATGCAACGGGTATTAAGAGCCCTTTTGATTTAAAAGAGCTTGATAAGCTGAAATTTGATTCCCAGCTTAACCCGCAATACACCTTTGAAACTTATGTGGAAGGACATTGCAACAGACTGGCAAGATCGGCAGGTATAGCGGTTGCTAATAAGCCAGGTATTACTTCCTTCAACCCTTTAATGATTTACGGGGGAGTAGGTTTAGGAAAGACACATTTAGGCCATGCTATTGGTAATCACATCAAGAAAAATTTTAAAGACAAATTTGTGCTTTATGTTTCTTGTGAGAAGTTTTCAAACCAATACATTGAGGCTTTAAAGAATAGCAATATTCAGGAGTTTTATAACTTCTATCTTCAGGTAGATGTACTGATTTTAGATGATGTACAATTCCTTGCAGGAAAAGAGAAGACTCAGGAAATTTTCTTCCAGATCTTCAACCACTTGCATCAAAGCGGCAAGCAGATCATTATGACGAGCGACTGTCCGCCAAAAGAATTAAAAGGCTTACAGGAAAGATTGCTTTCCAGGTTCAAATGGGGTTTGACTGCAGATGTGCAGCATCCTGATTTTGAAACAAGAATTGCGATCATTCAGAAAAAACTGGAAGCTGAAGGTGTGGCAATTACCGACAGCGTGGTGGAATATCTTGCTTACAGCATAGATACCAATATCAGAGAACTGGAAGGCGTATTGATTTCATTGATCGCCCAGGCTTCTCTTAACAAAAAAGAAATTGATCTTGAACTGGCAAAGCAGACTTTGCAAAGCATCGTTCAGGATATAGACTCGGAAGTTGGCATTGATTATATACAAAAGTTTGTGGCCGATTACTTTGGCGTAACAGTGGAATCACTGAAAGCCAAAACAAGAAAAAGAGAGATTGTAGTTGCAAGACAAGTTGCCATGTATTTTGCAAAAGAATATACAAATCTTTCATTGAAGTCCATAGGATATCACTTTGGAAACAGAGATCACAGCACTGTTATTCATGCTTTGACATCAGTAAGTGATCTGATGGACACAGACAGGAAATTTAATGCAACCATGCAAGAATTAACTAAGAAATTAAAATTGAAGTCCCTCTAAAAACTCCAAATTTAATTAAAAGCACTTAGTTAGTTTTGCCATGGGTTCCTTCCCAAGCCCCGCCTTTAGCAAGCGGGGCTTTTTATTGTTCCTTAAAAAGCCACTGTCTTTGACGGTGGTCTCTCCGAAGGACTCCTTCGGATAGAGGCTTTGCCTTGTTTTATAAAGGATCAATATTCACTTTATATTATCGCAGTTGATCTCGGATTTGTCATTTCGACGTAAGGAGAAATCTGAGAATGTATGATTTTGCCAGGATCTCTCTTGTGTCGACATGACATGTACTCGGAAATACTCTAAGTAAAGTATAAAGTGGATTTATAACTCACGCCCTCTGGGCGTAAAAACTATCAGAAGTCCACCACCTTCGTGGTGGACTTTGCCAATAAATAAAAATTTTTAGTGATAAAGGATGGTGCAGATTTAAAAGGTCATTTTATTTTTTTGCCACCAAGGCACAAGGCAGAAGCTATTTAACAAACTATGGAGCTTAATTAGAAAGTTTTGTTTACGTGTCTTTGTGGCAATTAACAGCACCTTATGGTTATGAGGAAACGATTCAACGCATGCCCTTCTACTCCTTACGATTTTATCACAGATATTTTTGTGGTTTGTCGGAAATTGCAATAAACAAGCTATTGTAATAACAGAAGGTACTCTTACAGAAAAGACATGGAAGACAGTATCCGGTTGATGTGCAGCCATTGCAGGGAAAATAAATTGCATACAGAAACCCCTGAAAAGATTTTTGACGATCAAGGAAAGAAAGTAAGAGCAGGGGTTTACAAAATGAGAGGTGATATCGACCCTTTCTTTCATCTGACTTTGTGGCTAAGGATTGAATCCGGAGGAAATATTTTACGGCATATAATTACGAGCATCCTGAGTTAATTAAAAACATGTAGAAGCTAAGTTGCGGGAAAGAAATTCTGAAGGCAATTATCATTAAGCATTGGACACGAACTTCCGCGATGGATTACTCCGAAGAAAAACAAGGAAGAGATGCTTAAGTTGATTGAGAAGCTGATAAGAAAGTAAATTCAGGATTCCGTTTGAATCATTTAACTACTTCACATTTGCATGCATAGGTAACTTTATTAAAAAGGTTGGAAGTTGTTTGTAAAGATCAACATTCAGCACCGCTGGTTTTCCGGAAGCCCTGTCTAAAAGAGTAGGGTTTAAAATAACAGTTTTTTTTGGGGGTAATGTATATATATCCTCCTATAGAACTTCCCCAACATGCATTTACCAATATAATACAAAGCAGATGATCTGATTATTTATCTGAAAGAGATAAAACCGGATACGGCGGATTATATTATCGGCCTTGCTAATGAAGATATATGCATTACTAAGCTGGATGAAGATGGAAAAATAAAAGAGCCTGAATATAAATATAAAGACTGGGGCATATTCGGTTTGGGTTACAGACCTGGCCCCAGTTGTGTGGTTTCTGCTTTCAGATTGAATTCACAGCACCCCAGGTTTGTAGAGCGGTTGAAGAAAGTTTGCCTGCATGAGCTGGGACATAACCTGGACTTGCCTCATTGTCCGGATAAAGGATGTTTCATGACAAGCGCCGCCGAAAAAATTGCTACTATAGATGAAAAGCAATAACATTATGTTCTCAATGTCGTAAAAAGATTGAACCTTAATTTTTTAGCTTATGAAAAACTGTATTTTCATTTTCTTATTGGTATTATCCCTCGATGGTGTATTTGCGCAAATCACCATTGATACCTCTGCCACAGAATACACGCTGAGATTAAAAGAAGGGGATGTAACACGTAGGTTAAGTTTCAGGCGGTATAAAGATTCTGTAACATTTACCGATATCAATTACGCGGTAAGTCCGGCTTATAAAAGTAATCTCAGTATAGAAGTAAAGTATATTAAGAAGCTATGGGATATGGCAAAGGATAGCATTAAGATCAGTTTAAAATATATCAGCGTGGGAAATCCTACAGAATATCCTGATGTGCTGACCAACCAGATCAATGCTTTTAACAAGTCATCCAAATGGCAGGCTCATGTTAAAAAGAATGGAAAAAAATAAACTACAGTCTTATCCTGGAAGTAATGAACAAAGGAAATATTTATTCCTCCCTGGATAGTTTAATTGGGGGATATGGATATGCTATTGCCGGTTATAGCAATGAGAAGTATGGTTTCTTAGATAAGGAGGCCTTAACAAAGAAAAAATATACCGGAAAAGAAGTAGTACCGGTGCCTTACATGGTAGCGATAAGAGTAGGAAGAGTGAAAATAAAATAATTTGATAGCTCATAAATAAAAAAGCATCCCGACGATAAGTCGGGATGCTTTTTTATTTATGATTAAGCTCTCGGGTTATTCCAGAATCTTAAGCTCGGTTCTTCTGTTCAATTGCCTGTTCTCATCGGTGTCATTGGGCGCTACAGGCTTGGACTCTCCGTAACCTTTTGCGATCAATCTCTTCTTGTCTATGCCTTTTTCTACCAGGTAAGCTACAACTGCTTCAGCTCTTCTTTCAGAAAGTTTCTGATTGTATTTGTCTTTACCTTTATCATCTGTATGTCCTGAAAGCTCAACTTTTATCTCAGGATGATCGTTCATGAATTTCAATAATTTCTCAAGCTCTGTTTTTGACTCGTCTCTTAAGGTTGCGAGGTCAAAATCAAAGAAGATATTTTTCAAAACCAGTGTTGCGCCTGGTATCACTTTATTCATGTACACATC